>PIVQ01001938.1 GCA_003354055.1 Desulfobacteraceae bacterium
GGGGCGGGATACCATATTATTCAGTCGAAAATAGCCATTGGTTCCGGAATGATAACCGGTAAAGGGTTTTTAGAGGGTACCCAGAACGCTTTAAACTTTTTGCCGGAGCAGCATACGGATTTTATTTTGTCTGTATTGGCCGAAGAGTGGGGGCTCGTGGGCTGCTCGGTACTGCTTGCGCTTTATTTTGTACTCTTATTCTGGGGGCTCAACATTGCATATGCCTGCAGAAATATGTTCGGATCCATTTTGGCCTTTGGGGTCACCACCATGATCTTTTGGCAGATATTTATCAATATCGGCATGGTTATGGGGTTGATGCCGGTTGTCGGGGTGCCCTTACCCCTGATTTCTTATGGCGGCTCATCCGTGGTAACCAATATGGTCGGATTTGGGATCTTGCTGAACATAAGTATGAGAAAATTTACGAGTTCCTGATTAGTAAATTTGTTTTTTAAATGGCATTTTTTTGTTTTTGAGCGATTGATTTTAATTTTTTAGATCCAAAATGATAAAAA
>PIVQ01001047.1 GCA_003354055.1 Desulfobacteraceae bacterium
CCTTTTACATTCGACTATGACCATACCTTTAACGGTGAGACGTATACAGCCAGCCCCTGGCTTGTCACCCCAACGGCATTCGGCATTTATAAATCCGACAAATGGGCGGTTTTCAGTGGGTTCACCATTAACGGCGGTGGTGGGGAAACTGAATATGACAAGGGTAATATCATTACTCAAGATATTGGGTCTGCTGCAGCCCAAGGTTATTTCACCGATGGGGGATATTCTCAAAAAGAGGCCGCGACCGGGACCACCCGGCCAAACAGTATTCAGCTTGCGCCCGGCGGAAACCTGTCCAATGAATATGCCTACGCAAAAAGCTTTGACTATACCTTTACAACCGGCGTCTCGTATAAGGTGAACAATATTGTATCCCTTTCCGCAGGAGTCAGATATGTGTGGACGGACAAGGAAGTGGATATCAAAGGCAATTATGATGACGGTTCAAGCGTCACATCGGTTGTGGGTAAGTATGACCAGGAAGCAGACGGATTCGGTGGGGTACTGGGCCTTAACATCCGTCCAAGTGACACCATCAATATCGGAATCAGATACGAAAGCAAGGTCAAGCTGGACTGGGAAACCACTGTGGATCCTGCGACCAAGGGCACAGTGGGTGAAAATATTCTCTGGATGAACGACAGGGTAGACGGAGAGAGTTATTCCCGTGATCTTCCGGCGGTATTTGGAATTGGTCTTGAATGGCGTGTGCTGCCTAAATTGTCCATCAATCCCTCCTACACCCTTTATTTTGAAAAAGATGCGGACTGGGGCAGCCAGAATGATGCCGTGGAGGACAATTCCTATGACCTGGCCCTGGGACTCCAATATGATGTCACTGATACTTGGGCTGTTACGGCCGGGTATATGTACATTGGTATCGGAATGAGCCCCGACGATTACAGCCTTATAGAACAGATGAGCCCGCCCCTGGATTGCCATGCGGTTGCCCTGGGTACCAAATATAAAATGACGGAGCGCCTTCTGCTGACCTTTGGCCTGACCGGATATTTTTACCAGGCGGATACTGATTATGACGAAAGCTCTGCAGTTGTCACCTATGACAAAGAGCTTTACAGCGGTGCCATCGGTATCCAGTACAGATTCCTATAGACCCGATACTTCCCCATCTGCCGGCCGGAACCTTCCCGGCCGGCAGAAATTGGTTTTTTGTAAGAGATTTCGCATTATTCCTTGACAGGACTTCCGGCAAAAAATAAGGTGTGTCAAATCATTTTAGCGATAGGAAAACATGCCGGACTCAGACAAAAGAAAAGAGATACGTAGAGCTGCCAGCCAGAGTTTTGCCCATTACGGGTTTTCAAAAACAACCATGGACGATATCGGCAGACAGGTGGGGTTAAACAAGGCCTCCTTGTACTATTATTACAAAAACAAGGAAGCCATTTTCTGCGAAATCATTGAAAATGAAGGTGCGGCGTTCCTGACCGGTCTCAAAGAGAAAACAACCAATCTTCCGTCCTGGAATGAGAAAATCCAGGCCTATCTTCTTGAACGCCAGCGATATTTCCAACAGACCGTGAACCTTCACAAATTATCCGTAAAAAGTGCTGAACAGCTCCAGTTTCAACCCATGTTTCGGGAACTTGCCAACAAATTTGCAGCCCAGGAGGCTGATCTGATCCGGGAAATCCTGGAACAGGCCTTTCAAGAGGGGCACATCCGTAAAACAGATACAGCCAGGACCGCACGGATTATACTTTCGATGGCCAACAGTCTGAAACAGGAACATATGGGCATTCAACAGGGAAGTTTGATACTGGAAAAAACCGATTTCAAAACCATTGAAGAGGATACCCGGTTTGCCGTTGAATTGATCCTGGACGGACTCAAAATCAAAAAATAACGGTATTTACCTATATCGCACAGCACATTTAGATCGCCCTGGACTTAAATTCAAGTATTCTTGGCAGATTCCGCCCGGACAAATCCCATCATGATGATGCCGCCAAGGACAAAAAACAAAAGGGCCGTAAGCAGAGGATCATGGCTTCCGGGCAGCACATTGATATTGGTCTGAACAGGTACATTTTCCAAAACCCGAACCAGCCCTTCCTGCTTAATGTATTGCCTGGCCATGACAATGGTCCTCTTAAAGGGCCAGAGCG
>PIVQ01001939.1 GCA_003354055.1 Desulfobacteraceae bacterium
GAAGAGGCCGAGCTTATGGCCGGCTGTGATGTTTCCTCTGTGTATGTTGGCATTGCAGGCAATCACATCAAAGGATTCAACAGCCACGGCATCATTGCCATCAAGGGGCGTGAGATCACGGAAAATGATGTGGAACGGGTCATTGACGCGGCCAAAGCGGTTGCTATTCCAACTGACCGGGAAATCCTCCATGTCATCCCCCAGGAATTTATCGTGGATGACATGGAAGCCATTCAGAACCCCGTAGGCATGACCGCCATCCGCCTGGAGGCAAAGATTCACATTGTTACAGGGGCGGTTTCCTCTGCCCGGAACATTGTCAAATGCTGTAACAAGGCAGGACTTGAGGTTTGCGACATCGTCCTGGAATCTCTCTCTTCCGGTCAGGCAGTGCTCACAGATGAAGAAAAAGAACTTGGCTGTGTCCTTGCGGATATGGGCGGCGGCACCACAGACATGGCCCTGTTCAAGGACAACAATGTAAAATTTATCTACGAGCTCACCGTGGGCGGTCACAA
>PIVQ01000275.1 GCA_003354055.1 Desulfobacteraceae bacterium
CGTATATTGAACCGATTGGGTCTCCAGAACAAAATGAAATAAGGATAAACGATATTTAGGAGGTCCGTCATTATGAAAATCAGTTACAAAATCGGGTTGTTTTCTATACTCATAGCATTGATTCCCATGATTATCGTAGGGGGCTCAGGATATATAAAAAGCAAAGATATGCTTTTGGAAAAAGAGGTTATATACACTGAGCAGGCCGTTGAAGGTATCCAGGCGCAGATCCGAAAAACAATTGAGCAGACAAAAAAAATCGCCGGAACCCTTGCTGAAAATATAAAAATTTATGGTGTGGAAGAGGGATTTAAGATCTTTAACCCTGTTGCATCATTGTACGGTGATTATAAAAATCTATACTTTGCATTGGAAGAGGACGGCAAATTTTATATCGCGCCAAAGGTGGATCTCCCGGAAGGCTATGATCCCAGAAAAAGACCCTGGTATTCCATTGCAACGGATAAGAAACCAGTGGTTTCAGAACCCTATATCGATGCCACTTCAGGGGCTGTGACCGTTACGATATCACAGGCTGTTTTCAAAGGAAGTAAAAAATTAGGTGTTGTGGGTATCGACTTGAACTTTGGCGCACTTGCCAGCGAGGTCAATAAAATAAAAATTGGAAAAACCGGATATCTTTTTGTTTTATACAAAGACGGTACATTGTTGACGCACCCGGATCCTAAATTGATCGGAAAGAATCTCAGTGATAAACTTACGTTTATTACATCAATGATAGAGATGAAAAATGGGCGCCTTGAATATGATTTTAAAGGGCCGAAATTTGGCGTCGTGCGAACCATTGATGAATACGGATGGACTGTTGGGGGCGGAACCTACTATTCTGAAATCAGGGAAACCCTGAATGGGTTGAGAAATTTATCCCTTATCATTTTTGTTGTTACATTGGGTATCGTGATCCTTGGTATATATTTTGTGGTACAGAGCATGACCAAACCCCTTAAAACCATGCTTGACAATATGACGGATATTGCCGAGGGCGAAGGCGATCTGACCAAACGTTTGGAGGTGAAGACAAAAGATGAGGTCGGCCTTTTGGCTGAGGCCTTTAATATATTCGTTGAAAAGCTCCAGGGAATTATATCCGATATTGCAAAAAATTCTCAGTCTCTGGACGGATCTTCCAAAGATGTGTTGTCTATATCAAATGAGATGGCTCAAGGCACGGAAACAATGGCCGCGACATCCAATACGGTTGCTGCGGCAGCTGAGGAGATGAACACAAATATGACCTCTGTGGCAGCCGCAATTGAACAATCATCCACCAATATCAGTATGGTTTCCGCTGCAGCCGAAGAGATGACATCCACCATTAATGAAATCGCTCAGAGCACGGAAAAAACAAGGAGTACAAGCCAGCAGGCAGTTGAGAGAACAAAAGCCGCGTCTGAAAATATCAACATGCTGGGCAGTTCTGCAAGGGATATCGGCGCTGTCGTCGAAACCATAAGCGATATCTCGGATCAGACTAATTTGCTTGCACTGAATGCAACCATTGAAGCGGCCAGAGCTGGTGAAGCAGGAAAGGGGTTTGCCGTGGTGGCTAATGAAATCAAGGATCTTGCAAAGCAGACTGCTGATGCAACCCAGGAAATTAAAGGGAAAATCGAGAATATCCAGACCTCTACCAAAAAGACAATTGAGGAGATTGAAGCGGTTACAAAGGATATTAACGGGGTGAATGAGATGATCGATGGTGTTGCCGCGGCAGTTGAGGAGCAATCCGTTACCACCCAGGAGATTGCAACAAATGTCGGTCAGGCTGCCCAGGGCATCCAGGAAGTGACGGGAAATGTGACGCAGAGTTCCGGTGTGGCCGGTGATATTGCCGTCGATATTGCCAATGTGAATCAGGTTGTAAATGAAATGGCGGAAAAGACCACACGGGTCAATGAGTATTCAAATGACCTCAATGGGTTATCCGGAAATCTCAAAAGCACTGTTGATCTTTTTAAAATATAACAACAGCAGATAAGGATCGGCTCCAAAATTACTTGATCTTTTGTTTTCAAAATACCTAGTTGGGGTCTTTTGTAAAAATACCCATTTAAGGGGTTTTGGAAACAAGTTTCTGCCCTTCAGGGTATTTAGATCAAGTTATTTTGTAACGATTCCTAACCATTAATTTAAGAAATCGGAAGGGATTGAAAATGGATGTTTTTCAATTCACAAAGAAGGTGTTGGAACAGACTGATAAAGGTATGATGATCCTTGATCATCAAGGCACTATCCAATATTCAACCCCCTTGTTTACCACCCTCACCGGTTTTTCAGCCCAGGAAGTTGTGGCAAAACGGTTGGAAGATCTTTGCATCAAAAAAAAGGATACAGCACTTGTTGTTAAGATATTTGAGGCGCTTCAAACCAGGGAGTCATGGCAGGGGGACCTTGTTTTTACCCCGTCTGAAAACCAGGAAAGACGATGTGCCACAAGGATAATCCGTCTTCAGTCGGAGACCGAAAACCACTATGTATACCTGGTGTCGGTTCATTCCCCTATCGGGTCCAGGGTCGGAACCATTGACGAACTGACAGGGCTGCCCAAAGTTGAGATCTTTCTGGATCGGGTAGAACAATCGATTCGATTCAGCCGTAGAGAAAAGTCCAAGATCGTCATGTTCCTGATTCGCCTGGACCGGTTTGACCTGGTAACGGACGGACTGGGGCATGATTACGGGGACAAAGTTCTCAAAGAGATCAGCATTCGTTTGCGGCAGATGTTTCGTGAAAGCGATACCATTGCCAAAATCGATCGGATTACATTCGGCCTCCTGTTGAAGGTGACAAAAGAGGCACATGCCTCCCTTGTGGCGGAAAAGGTGCTTCAAAAGATTGCTGCGGCCATTCCCATGGCCGGGCAGAAAGTGGTGGTAACTGCCAGTATCGGAATTGCCACCTGTCATAATGCCGGAGAACAGGCAGACAAAATTCTGGAGTTTGCGGAAACTGCCATGCATCATGCCCGTCAAAGCGGCGGCAATGTTTATCATTTTTTTGCCAGTGATTTAAATGAAAAGGCCAAAAAGCGTATTGAAATGGAAAACAGCCTGAGGGCTGCAATAGAGGAAGAAGAGTTCATCCTTTACTATCAGCCCAAGGTGGATATCGGTACCAGCAGGATCGTAGGGGCCGAAGCCCTGATACGATGGCAGCATCCCGAACAGGGCATGGTGGCGCCGTTTCATTTTATACCGGTGGCCGAAGAAACCGGCTTGATCATTGATATCGGCAGGTGGGTACTCAAAGACGCCTGCCGCCAGAATGCCGAGTGGCATCAACAGGGCCTGAATCCTGTTCCGGTGGCGGTGAATGTGTCACCCCGTCAGTTTCAATATCCGGGCTTTTACGAGGATGTGAAAAGCGCTATTGAGACGTCGGGACTGGATCCGGATCTGCTGGAGCTGGAAATTACGGAAAGTATGCTCATGAGTGATGTGGATCAGGTGATTGCCAAGCTGAAAAAACTTGCCGGTGTCGGCCTGAACCTGGCCATTGATGATTTTGGAACCGGGTATTCCAATCTAAGCTACCTGGTCAGGTTCCCGGTGACCACCCTGAAAATAGACAGGACTTTTATCAAGGATTTGGAAACCGACGATTCCATGGCCGGCCTTACCCATTCCATCATTGACATGTCCAAGAACCTGAATCTGAAGATCGTTGCCGAAGGAGCTGAAAACGAACAACACATCTCTTTTTTGAAAGAGCATGGATGCGACGTGGTCCAGGGCTATTATTACAGCAAGCCCGTACCTGCTGCTGATTTTGCTAAATTGCTTAAAATAGGAAAAATAGAGATTAAGGGCTCCTCTTAAAAATATGGATACCATAAGAATTGTCCGGGGTGATATCACCCAGGCCCTTGTTGATGCCATTGTCAATGCCGCCAACACCCGGATGCTTGGCGGCGGCGGGGTGGACGGCGCTATTCACAGGGCGGCCGGCCCGAAATTACTTACCGCATGTAAAAAGGTAGTCGCGGAAAACGGGATCCGGTGTCCTACCGGGGAAGCAAGGATTACCGAAGCCGGGAATCTTGCGGCAAAGTATGTCATTCATACGGTGGGGCCCAGATACGGCATTGACAAAAATCCTGAAAACCTCCTCAATTCAGCATATCAGAACAGTCTGGATTTAGCGGTTGTCCACGGGTGTGACTCCATTGCATTCCCTGCAATTTCCTGTGGAATCTATGGCTATCCTCCGCAGGAGGCTGCTATAATTTCCGTTTCAGTGTGCAACCGGCATAAGTATGCATCATTGACGAAATATTTTTACCTGTTCAGTGATGAGATGACAGCCGTTTGGACGGCCGCCCTTAAACATCCAAGGTGAAGTGACAAAACAAAGTCAGTGAATCGGTTTATTGTGGACAGAGCGATTCGGGTCGAGGTATATTGCCTGGCAAACCAATGCATGAAACAGGAGCCCTTATGAATGCTGTGTTTGCCGTTATTGTTTTTCTCGCCTTTGGATTTGCTGCCGTCAGGCAATTGAGCTACGTACCGGATCCCTCCGTTATCTCTCCCATGGCTGCCCTGTCCAAGGCCATGGTTGAATCGGCCGGCAGTGCCGTTGAACTGGCCATTGGTCTGGTTGGGGTGATGACCCTTTTCCTGGGGCTGATGAAGGTGGTGGAAGAGGGGGGCATGTTGAGAATTATTGCCCGGTTGATTCGCCCTTTGATGGTACGGCTGTTTCCTGATGTGCCGCCGGATCATCCGGCCATGGGGGCTATGATCCTTAATCTGTCGGCCAATGCTCTGGGGCTGGGCAATGCTGCCACCCCTTTTGGTATCAAGGCCATGCAGGCCCTGGATACCCTGAATCCCGAAAAGGGGACATCCACAAATGCCATGGCTCTGTTTCTTGCCATTAATACTTCCAGCGTGACGCTTTTGCCCACCGGGGTTATTGCCCTGCGGGCTGCTGCAGGATCGGCGGATCCGGCAGCTATTCTGCCCACCACCCTGTTTGCCACTATCGGTTCCACCTTAGTGGCGATTACGTCGGCCAGGCTTTACCAGCGCTTTTCAAAGGCCCCTTCGGAATCTTCGAAAATCAGTGAAGCAGTCCGGGAGGGAAATGAAGAAAAGGGGTTGGATCCGGCCGAAACAAGAGTGGATGATGATCCCGTGACAGACACAAATGATGCTTATCCCTTCTGGGTTTCGGTATGCGGGTTGTGTGCGCTTGCCGCCCTGATCCCTGTGGCCATTTTATACGGTTCTGCTGCCTCTCCATGGATACTACCCTCACTCATGGCCGGATTTCTGCTGTTTGGCATCTGGCAAAGGGTACCCATTTACGAGACCTTTGTTGAAGGTGCAAAAGAGGGGTTCCAGGTGGCTCTGCGGATCATTCCCTATATGGTGGCTATTCTTGTGGCGGTTGGCATGTTTCGGGCTTCGGGGGGCTTAAATTTTCTTACGGGCATGCTTGGCCGCGTGACTGAAGCCTTTGGCCTTCCGGCTGAAGCACTTCCCATGGCTCTGATGAGGCCCCTGTCCGGCTCCGGTGCCTACGGGATCATGGCCTCAATCATCAATGATCCTGCCATTGGTCCGGATTCCTATACCGGAATGCTGGTATCTACGCTCCAGGGCTCCACGGAAACCAGCTTTTATGTGATGGCGGTCTATTTCGGGGCTGTGGGGGTGAAACAGGTGCGGCATGCTCTGGCAGCCGCTTTAACCGCAGATGTGGCCGGTGTGATTTTTGCCGTCATAGCCTGCTCCCTGTTTCTGGTCTGACAAGGATGTAGGGTGCTGTGGGGACGGCGGCTCAGGGTTTTTCTGTCAGGCAGGAGCATAAGTCCTTAAAAATACGGCTTTGAAATTTTCCCTGAAGAACTTCTTCTTTGATGAGCTGGAGGGAGTCAAAAGGTTTTTTTGCCTTTCGATGGGTTTTGTCCCTGTAGGTTAAGGGTTCATAGCAATCAATCAGACCGATCAGCTGGCTCTCATCGCTGATATTGGTTCTGCCGTATGGGTAGCCGCTGCCGTCTATCCTTTCGTGGTGCTCCTGAGCCACTGTCGATGCCAGGCGATCAAGCCCCTTTTGTTTTAAAAGCAGGTCACACCCCTTTGATGTATGGGTGGTATAGGTCTCAAATTCTTCATCCGTTAACCTGTGCTCGGTGTCCAGTATCTTTTTATCCAGTTCTGATGAGCCAATGTCATGGAAAAGTGCTGCCAATGCCAGGCGTTTAATTTCCTTTTCAGCAAATTCATGAAAGAAACCATAGCGAAGCGTCAGCAGAAGAACGTTAATCGTATGCTCAGTAACAATACTTGATGAGGTGTTAATTTTAACCAGCGCTTCAAGCAGTTCCGACCTTTTGGAAAACCCTTCAAATAAAACCTCAATGGTTTCAGGCACTGACTTGAATGTTTGGTCATCTGAATTCTCCAGGGCCTCTTTCAAAATTAGAAAAAGGGTGGTTCTGACAGCCTTCAAATCTTTGGATAAGGCCTGCTCGGCCAATCGTCTGTTCAGTGCGGCAAAGATCTCTTTAACGGCGGTGCGTTTATCACTTTTTTTGATAAACAGGTCTGGGTGTTTGTTTTCATTTATTCGGGGAGAATCCAATGTGTCCCCGCTTTTTTTATAAAGAACGAATGAATTGTCCTGGGTTTTGTAAAAAAGGGGAAGCGCTTTATATAGATAAATTTGCGATTCTCTTGCGGGAAAATAATCTTCCATGGGGTGAGCGTGGGTCCTTTCTGGTGTGTTGTTTGGGGAATTATCATAGAAAGAAAATCAATTGTCAATAGGGGATATATTTTGATACGTGCGAACCATATCCCTATAATCATTAGAATTACCTTGGGCAAACGTATCAAAAGACATTGACTTCAATCTAAAACACCGGTAAAATTCAGAATAATTTAATCTCGATCTGATTCTTTTTTCGTTCGTTTTAATCGATTGTTTTTTCTTTTAACGCTCTTATACTTTTGCTACAAAACATTCACCCGATTCAGCCAATTCCAATAGTGTTCCCTATTGGAGAAGCTGTCGTTTCAATAATGCTTTTTCAGGAGGAAAAGATGAAAAAATCCATCATTTTTAGTCTGTTGTTTGTCTTGTTTTGTATCCCCTCAGCCGCAAACGCCACAGATATCGGCCTTGCCTGGGCCGGTAAATCCGGTATGGCAAAACGGGTCTACCAGGGGTTTGAGAAAGGTATGAAAGAGTTTGCCCCCCAAGTGAACATTGAGGTCAAAAAAGAGCTGGGTTCTGTGAACGAACTGGCCTCTGTGGTTAAAGTATGGGAAGGGCAGAAGGACGGCATGGTACTGCTTCGCTCCAACGCTGCCAAATGGTTGGGCAAGAACAACCCGACCATACCCACCTTCATCGGCGGATGTAATAATCCCGAACAATTGGGTGCCATTCAGAACCTGAGTGCGCCCGAGGGAAAGATTACCGGCGTCACCTATTACCTGCCCCCGGAAATTCAGTTTGAAGTGTTCCAAGCCATTTTGCCGGATATGAAAGGGGTGTTGCTGCTTCTTGGAAAGGGCAACCCCTCTGCCATTGTCGATCAGAAAGGTACACAGCAGGTATGCAAACAGCTGGGCCTGGCCTTTCAGAACGTTGAGTGCGAGACTCTTGACGATGCCCTGGCTGCTGTAAAGGCCATAAAAGATGACACCACGGCAGTGGTCATTGGCAACCAGAGCCTGCTCATGGATAACGCAGACAAACTGGTGGAAGTGGCCGGATCAACACCGGTGGTCGCTTATTCGGACCGGGCTGTAAAACAGGGTGCCTTGGGCGGATTTGTCGCTGATGATGAAAAACTCGGATACATGCTGGCGCAGACTGTGGTGGATGTCCTGATCAACGGCAAATCAACGGGTTCGGTACCGGTGAAATTTGATGAAGATCCTAAATTTTTTGTTAATTTGAAAACCGCTGAAAAGCTCGGAGTTGAACTGCCCTACGCCATCCTTCAGGCAGCAACCATTATTGAATAAACGGAGTCCACCCATGAATTTTAGAAAAAAACTAATGGTGACCATCATTCCTATGGTGATTGCCAGCATCGGTGCTCTGGTCATTCTGGCATCCTACATGGCATCCAACGCCATCCAGGAACAGCAGATTACCAGCATGGAAAATACAGTTTCCCGGACCCTGTACGAGCTGAACCAGTGGATAGACGAACGTAAACGGGAAGCGGTTCTGCTCTCGGGGAACGGAATTTTTCAATTTGCCGTTAGGGGAAAATTGTTAAAGGAAGGGGAAAAGCAACTGCGCATGTACCATGAACACTCCGGTATTTGTGAAGATGTATTCGTCACGAATATGAAGGGTATCGTACAGGTCCGCTCTGTAGAAAAGGAGAGCGGCGAAGGGTTTGACAAGGTGGCTGTTTTTAAACAGAATATTGAAGCCATCGAAAAAGGTGAGATCCGGGTCAGCGAGGTTGCGGTTTCCCCGGTAACAAAGCAGCCGATTCTGCTGGTTACAGTCCCCGTCCGGAAAGGAGAGTCCGTGGTTGGAGGCTTTGGAATGATCGTTAAGCTGTCAGCCTTCAGCAACACCTTTATCAAGCGGATAAAAGTCGGGAAAACAGGGTATGCGATTCTGCTCGATAAAACCGGAACCGTGCTTTACCACCCGGATGAAAATATGATTTTCACCAATATTAACGCGTATGAATCCGGCCGGGAAATAATGA
>PIVQ01001048.1 GCA_003354055.1 Desulfobacteraceae bacterium
GTTTGGGTTATATGACCTGACTTGCTCACCTTAATGTTGGGCTCCCTGAAGTCAGTTTGCCCCGCTGGATCCCTTTGCCCCGCTGGATCTCTTTGCCCCGCTAATACCTGAAGGGCCAGAGTTTGGTATATGATTTTGCGATCCGCCACCAATTGGCAATTCCCCTTGGTTCATACATCAGGAACAGAACGATAACCAGACCGAATGTAAATGGTTTCAATGCTGTGGCAAGGTTCATACCGGCCGGCAGATAATGGCCGGCGGTTTCTGCCAATTGTTCAACCTGAAGGTCTAACATTTTAATGGCAACCGGCCCCCAGAAGGATCCGTTCAGGGTGCCCAAACCACCGACAATGGCCATGGCCAGATATCCTACTGATTCATGGAGGGTAAAGGATTCAAATCCTACCCCTCTGTATACGTATGCATGCAGAGCCCCTGCCACTCCGGCAAAAAAACCGGCCAGGGCAAAGGCATAGACTTTGGTTAACCCTGGGTGCATACCCATGGCATCTGCTGCCCGGTCATTGTCCCGGACCGCCACAAGACATCTGCCGTATTTGGTTTTCAATAGATTCCTGATGCCGAATCCCAGCAGAATTACGCAGACCAGGATCACATAGTACCAGAACTCATAGTGGTCGCGTCGACCGATTTTACCGGTGAGCCAGAAAACCCGTCCAATGGGGATCGTCTGGCCCTGGTTAAAAAAGGTCATAAAATTAATCACCCACTGGAAAATCATCTGAAAAGAGAGGGTGGCTATGGCAAGATACAGATGTTTGAGCCTGAATGCAGGCAAACCCACAAGACCGCCAAATGCCGCGCCCATGAGTCCTGCAAGGACGATGAGTACGGGCCAGAAGTGGGTAACGATTTCATGGGATGTTCCCAAAGTTCTACAGATAGAGGCCACGGTATAGGCGCCGATCCCTACAAAGGCGGCATGGCCGATGGAGATCAGTCCTGCAAATCCCGTAACCAGGTTTAATCCCATCACCGCCACAACTGCAATGAGAATATTATCTATCACCAGCATGTACTTGTTGCCCACCTCGAAAAACATGGGCCAGGCAAATAGCAGAATCAGGAATAGGGTGAATATACTCCTGTCCAGGTGGGTGAAAAAGGTGTGCTGTTCTTCCTTGTAGGAGGAGAAAAAATTTCCTGTTGCCAACCATTGATTCTGTGACATGGACTATACCCTTTCAATCTCATGGATTCCGAATAATCCATGGGGTTTAAACATGAGGATGATTACCAGGACAATATAGGGCATAACTTCTCCGGTTCCGTTTAATCCCCAATTACCGTCCAGGTAGCCTGCAGCAAACTGCTGGATCAATCCCATGATAATCCCGGCCACAACTGCGCCGAGAATTGAGTCAAGCCCACCCAGAATAACCACGGGAAAAACAATAATGCCGAAGGCATGGAGGGTGTCAAAGTTCAAGCCTGTGATATTGCCGATGATACAGCCGGCAGCCGCAGCAGAGAGTCCTGCCGTGGCCCAGGCCAGGCCAAAAACTTTTGGGACTGAAATACCCACGGACATGGAGCCGAACTGATCGTCGGACACGGCCCGCATGGAAATGCCCACAGTGGATTTTTTGAAAAACCAGGAAAAGGCACCGATGAGAACAAAGGTGATGATGACGCCAACCAACTGGGTCCAGGAGATGGACACACCGCCAAATGTAAGAGGGGTCTGGGGCAAAAATGCCGGAAAAGAAAAGTTTTCTGTCCCAAACTTGGTAAGATAGATCAGCCCGTCTATGATGGAGGCAAGGCCGATGGTCACCATAATGACCGAGATAATGGGCTCACCGATAAGCCGTCTTAAAAAGATCCGTTCCACACTCATGGCTAAAAAGAAGGTTATTGCCATACTGGCCAGAAAGGAAAAGAAGATAGGAACCCCTAAGTCCACTGTGAGGTAATAGGTGATAAAGGCTCCGGCCGCAATGATCTGTCCGTGGGCAAAATTGGCCACCCGACTGGATTTATAGACCAGGACAAGCCCCAGGGCTGCCAGGGCATAAATAGAACCGACCACAATACCGCTGACCACGATTTGAAAAAAATAAGCCATCAGACTCCTTTCACCGTATAAAATTCAATGGATGTT
>PIVQ01000276.1 GCA_003354055.1 Desulfobacteraceae bacterium
TGATTCCATTGGTTGACAAACAACAGGACGGAACTTTGCTCGGCAGGATAAGGGCCATTCGGCGTCAGTTTGCAACCGAAATGGGGATTATTATTCCGCCCATTCATATCCGGGATAATCTAAACCTGAATCC
Organism: Desulfobacteraceae bacterium; assembly: GCA_003354055.1. The sequence goes on from PIVQ01000276.1 coordinate 134, forward strand.
TGCCCAGTACCGTTTGATGATTAAAGGGGTCGAGGCGGCGGGTGCCGAACTCATGGTCAACCATTTTCTGGCCATGGACCCGGGTGGTGCTGCCCAGGAAATTGAAGGCATTGCAACCGTTGAGCCGGCATTCAATCTGCCGGCGTTGTGGATCCCTGTGGATCGTGAGGAAGAGGCCAAATTTGCCGGATATACCGTGGTGGACAATTCAACGGTTATTGCTACCCATCTGACCGAGATTGTCCGCAGTAATGCCCATGATCTGTTGGGCCGACAGGATGTCCAGCATCTGATGGATAATTTGTCAAAAACCAGTCCTAAAGCTGTGGAAGAGCTGGTACCCAACCTGCTGAGCATAGGTGGTGTCCAGAAGGTTCTCCAGAATATGCTTCGGGAGCGGATTTCCATCCGGGATCTTTTGACCATTGTAGAAACCCTTGCTGATTTTGCTCCGGCGGGCAAGGATCCGGACCTGCTCACCGAATATGTGCGCCAGAGAATTGCCAAAGGAATGCTGGCTCCCTATTTACAGGAGGGCAGAGTACTTCAGGTTTTGACCCTTGACAGGGACCTTGAAGGCATCTTGTCAAAGAATATTAAACGGACCGAGCATGGGGTCTATCTGGCACTGGATCCTATTTTGATCGGAGAGGTAGTCGGGGCAATTTCTCAACAGGTTGAGAAGCTGGTGGCCATCAATACCCAGCCGGTTCTAATGACTGCGCCAACACTTCGGCGGCATGTACGTAAATTGGCCGAGTCTTCTCTTCCCAATGTTTTTGTGGTTTCCCATGCAGAAATCGTGGATGACATCAATTTACAGGCCGTTGGAAAGGTAAGTTTGAAAAATGAATAAAAAAGTTTTCCGGGCAGGAAATATACAAGAGGCCCTTGCCAATATAAAAGATGAGATGGGGCCGGATGCCATGATTCTGTCCACGCGAAAGATTCCAAAATCTCCCCGGGATCCCTATGGCAAAGAGATGTTCGAAGTTGAGGCCGGTGTGAAAGCTCAATCAAATGCTCAGAGCGATTTAGATCTGGAAGATCTTAAATCAGATATCGCAGAAATCAGGGATATGATTTCCATTGCCGGGTTTGGCAGCGGTATGCAGTCCATACTGTGTCGTCATTTTGAATCCGTCGGCGTTCTGGCATCTTTGCTCCGGAGCGGGGTCAGTGAGCGACTGGCGGCCGGCTTGATCGAAAAAGCGGCAGAATCCCTGTCTCCGGAACTTGATCAGACACGAAGGGTTCGGCTGCTTAAAAAAGAGGTAATGCAGCTCTGTCTTGGTCGGTTAAAAATAAAAGACTATTTTAACCGGGACAACAGTTCCGGTGTTCCCCATGTGGCTGCATTTGTGGGGCCGACCGGGGTGGGTAAAACCACAACCATTGCCAAACTTGCCGCTTTTTTAACCTTTAACCGGAAGATGAAGGTCGGGCTGATTTCCATCGATAACTATAGAATCGGTGCTTTTGAACAGCTCAAGGCCTATGCCGGTATCATGGGGCTTGTCTGTGTACCTGCCTTCAGCGGGCAGGATCTGGCGTGCGCTCTGGACAGAATGAGATCCATGGATATGGTGCTCATTGATACGGCAGGTCACAGTCATTATGACAAAGAAAAACTTGATGAGATTCTTGAATTGATCAAAAGTGATTTCAAGATATCCGTTCATTTAACCTTGAGTGTTACCTCTGAATTGATTAATATGAAAGAAGCGGCATCAGCTTTTTCCGTATTTAATCCAGATACCTATGTGTTTACGAAAATTGATGAAACCAAACGATGCGGTAAAATTCTGGATCAGGTCAGCGAGTTTGACATACCTGTGTCGCTCATTACAAACGGTCAGAAAGTTCCTGAAGATTTAATTGTGCCGGATAAACAGGGATTGCTGAAAATAATTCTGGGCAAAGGTCCCAAAGGAGATTAGGTGGATCAGGCAAAAGGACTTCGACAAATGGCTAACACCGATGCCGTGGAAAGGCGGAAATCAAACGTGACATCCCGACAGAAAAAATACCCAAAGGTCATTGCCGTCACCAGCGGCAAGGGCGGGGTGGGAAAAACCAATATCGTGGGCAATTTGGCCGTGGCTATGACCCGTTTGGGAAAACGTGTGGTCATCATTGATGCGGATGTGGGGCTGGCCAATATTGATATCGTATTCAATTTAAGACCCGAGTACAATATCCGTCATGTGGTCAGTGGTGAGAAATCTCTTGATGAGGTAATGGTGAAAACCCGTCACGGCATCAGCATTCTTCCAGGTGGATCAGGATTTGCAGATTTGACCCAGTTAAACGAAGGGGAAAAATTGACGCTGCTCAGTGAATTTGAGACCCTGGCGGACAAGGCTGATGTTATTTTTCTGGATACAGGTGCTGGTATTTCATCCAATGTGCTTTACTTTAATGCCGCATCAGACGAATGCCTGGTTGTGGCAACCACAGAACCGACCTCTATTACAGATGCCTATGCATTAATGAAGGTCATGTCCAAGGAATACGGTACCCGGTATTTCAAACTGGTGGTCAATATGGTAGAAAATGAGGCGGATGCCAAACGGGTATACGGATCCCTGAGCAATGCCCTGGATAAATTTCTAAAAAATGTTGTGCTTGAGTATACAGGGTGTATCCCCTTTGATCGCGGCCTTCAAAAGGCGGTACGAAGCAGGAGTATTTTACTGGATGTGTCGTCTGGGACACCGGCAGGCATTTCCATGGAGTCCATTGCAAATACCCTTGTTAAAGGGGAGCCGCGGAATCATTCCCAGGGTAACTTAACTTTTTTTATGAACCGGGTATTTGATGCGTTTCAATAAATTAAGGATGCTAAAACGCAGATGAAAAAACAGCAGATAAAATCGGGAAAGAGCAGGGACGCCTGGCGGCAGGAAAGTATTGTTGAATATGCCTATCTGGTTAAATATATCGCCTCAAGATTTGCCATGCGCCTGCCGTCCAGTGTGCTTTTTGACGAATTGATGTCTGCCGGTTCCTTAGGCCTTATCGATGCTGTTGACAAGTTTGATCCCGGTAAACATGTCAGTTTGAAAACCTATGCCCAGTACCGGATAAAAGGTGCAATACTGGATGAATTAAGGAGTATGGATACCTATTCACGTTCCATGCGGAAGAAAATCCAGGATATTTCCAAAGCCACGAAAATAATAGAGGATGCAAAAGGAGCACCTGCAGATGACAAGGAAATCTGTAAGGAACTTGGGGTCGATCTTGAGACCTACCAGAATATGCTCACCGGTATTCACGGGGCTGCCGTACTCAGTCTAGATGAGTTCATTAAAACCAAAAAGAACGATACCTATTCTCAGACCCGCTTTCAGGCGGGGGTAAAGGGAGAGGACAATCCTGCCGATTATTTTGACAGGGCCGAGCTGAAACATGTCCTGGCTGAGACCATCAAAACCTTGAGTGAAAAAGAACAGATTATCATATCACTCTATTATTTTGATGAACTGACCCTGAAGGAAATCGGGGAAGTATTGTCATTGACCGAGTCCAGGATCTGCCAGATTCATACGGCGGTTTTGATCAAATTAAAATCAAGGCTTGAAAGTTATGGAAAGTAATTCACAGGGGGCATCATGGCCGATCCAACATTAGAAGAAGAGAGTTTAATTTCCCAGGATGATATAGATAAGCTTTTGGATGCCTCTTCCATTGAAGAAGCTGAGGAACAAATTGATGCCGGAGACACTGTGAGCAACAGCCTGGATGAACTGGGCGAGTTGTCCCAGGATGATATTGACAACCTTCTTACGGGCAGCCCTCTGGATGGTGAGGATTCCGGCGGTGAGGATTCCGATGGGGATATACCGGATGACGACAGTGACTTAGATGCCGGAGGAGAGCTATCCCAGGATGACATTGACAGCCTCATGGGCGGTAGTGATTCGGATGAAGATGAGGGCGGAGAACTATCCCAGGACGATATAGATAGTATGATGGGCGGAGATGACCCTGAAGAAGACGATGGCGGTGAGTTGTCTCAGGATGACATCGACGGCCTTATGGGTGGCGGTACTGATGACGCTGACGCTGCTGATGACGACGACGAGATGGAGTTGATCTCCCAGGACGATATTGACCGCCTGATGAATCCTTCTGAAGATTCCTCTTCACCGAATGCCGAGAATATTGCTGATGATGACGCCGATGATGAAGATGACGAATTGATCTCAATGGATGATATTCAGGGGCTGATGGAAGGGGACGAGAAAACAACAGATGCATCTGATACTGAAGCACCTGACATTGAATTGTCTGAAGATATGGATTCTGAAGATATGGATAATATAGCTCCGGATGAAGACCTGCTTTCACAGGATGCGGATGATGGAATTGATGATTTTCCTGATGCTGTTGAGGCCCCTCCTGCTTTAGATGAGCAACCCGGGGAAGATAACGGGGTGGACGACCCTCTGGATGATGTCATTGATACGTCCGATGCTCTGGAAGTCAATGATTGTCTGATCACCCAGGATACCATGGATGAGCTAATCCGGAATGCACCGGAGCCGGAAGAAGATATTGTTGAAATGGATGATGAACCGGAACCTATTGCCGAAGATCCGGTGGCATTGGATATGGATGATGTGTCTGATCCGGTGGATCTTGATCCGTTGGGCCTTGACCCGGTGGATCTTGATGAGGATATCGATCTTGGTCTGGAGGATTCTTTAACAGATGACCTGGACCAGATGTTGGATGATGAGGACACCGATCTCAATCTGGATCTTGAGGGTGAGGTTGACGGTGATGTGACCCAGGAAGATATCGATGCCCTGCTTCAGGAATCTGACGACGATGACTTTCTGGATGATGATGACGATATTCTGATCTCTCAGGATGATATCGATACTCTGTTGATGGCTGCAGATCAGGAAGATGAGGATGTTCTGGGCGATCTTTTGGGGGAAGATGCAGATGTCGGTATGGATGATGATTTTGATGCCGATGATTTTGATGCCGATGACATCATGGACAATGGGATGCTCGATGATTCTGAAACAGATCAGGTAGTGCTGGAGGGGGCGGATGAACCTGAAGATGGGGAGGATGTCGCAGGACCTCCAAAATTCCAGAAAATAAAGAAAATGCTTAAATCAAAATTGGTTCTGGCCTCTGCCGCAGCCATATTGGTTCTTGGCATCTCGGTTCCAACCGCTTATTTTATTTTCTTTTCCCAGGAACCCGCCTCTCTGCCGGATAGAGAGTCTGTTACTGTGGTTGAACAGGATACGGGCAGGGATATTGAAGTGGCAAGTGTCACCATAGAGGAAGAGACACAAATACCTGCCGTCAAACAATCCGGAACAATCGTTCTTACTGATTTTGTGATTTTAGCCTCTGATCTTTCTAAGGAAATGACATATGTATATGCTGATATCTCTATTGATTATTCCGATCAAAGGGCATATCATGAAATAAGTAATAATCTTTCCTTCTACCGGGATCTGATCTATGAATCCATTCAGACCAGCCTGGTGTCGGAAAAGCGAAATGAGGTGACCGAAGCTGATCTTATTTGGGGGGTTGAAACCTCGCTTAAAAAAGTATTGCCCCCGCATTACATTGAAAGCATCAGTTTTAAAACCTTTAGAACAAGCTGATAAAGGAGGTTTATGACCACTGTACCCGGACATAACCAGATCTTACAGCAATCCGTTGTGGCTCAGGAGGCGAACCAGCAGGCCAATGCTCCAAAACCGGGTCCGGATCAGGCTGCTGCCCTGCAGCAGGCCCAAGAGGTTGTTCAAAGTTCAACCATCCAAGGAAGTGAAGAGTCTGAACGCTTAAGGCAGCAGAAAGAGAAAAAAGATCGGGAAGCAGCGCGGAAAGCAGAACGCAGAAAAAAACGGAACCGGGAGGAAGAGGTGGCACTGAATCCTGATGCAACAGGACGGTTGCTGGATACAACGGTATGATGCAATTAGTCTCAATGGAATTTCTTATAGCGGTCTTATTCATTGTGAATCTGTTTTTGATTTTTCTGATGATTCTGTTTGTTAAACGTGTTAACCGGATTCGTCTGACCCAGGTTACTTTGGCTGAAGCTGCGCAAAACATTGACCTGGGCAAGGAGGCGGACCAAGCTGCCATGGCATCGGCCAGAGATGTGAAAGAACTGCTTGAACCCATGGTGGCGGCATCCAAAGATGCTGCCATGGAATTTGATCAGTTGATCCGCGAGAAGAAAAAAATATCAAAGGCTCTGAATGAGGCCCTTGATTCAAAGATCATCAGCATCAATCTCTTGTTGTCCCGTGCAAGTGCTTTACAGAAAAGACTGGAAGAACAGCAATACCACATTCGACATACCCAGCCGGATTTGTCCCGGCCTGATCTGTCCCAGCCCTTAATTTGCAAGAAAGAAACTGATATTCTGGACCAACAGAACCAGATCATTGATTTGTATTATAAGCAGATGGATATTGATACCATTGCAGAACGACTTTCTATTCCCAAGGGCGAGGTTCAGCTTGTCATTGATTTGAAAGAAAAGTTTGTTGCAATGGAGCAGGCTCAATGATTTTTAATGTTCAGATTTCATCTCCGGAACTTACCCTTCAAAAAGAAACCGACAAACCTTATTCCACTTCCCATCTAAAACAAGGACAGCTTGTTCCGGCCAAAGTATTAGATGTATTGCCCCAGAATAAAGCACAATTGCTTGTGGCAGGGCAGAAAGTAATTGCAAAAACAGACTTACCCCTGACCCCTGGCACCGAGATTGTTCTGGAGGTGACCCAGGACAAAGGCTCTCTGTCCTTCAGGCTGGCCCATCCTTCTGCGTTATCTTCACCCTCATCCTCCAATTCCGGATTGTCTACCTCTTTGGTTCGGTTTTTTGGCCAGATTGATGAACTGTTGCCGGAACTTGGGAAAACCCAGGCGCCTGACATAAAGAATATCCTTCAGAATATTTCCTTGAAATCCGGTGCAAGGGATGATCAGTTTCTTCCCAAATTGTTGGAAAACATGGGACTCTCCCTTGAGAATAAAATCGGAACTTTTCTGACGGATCCTCGGGGAACGACTATGGATGAGATGGCTAAGCAGGATCTGAAGGCCGCAGTACTGAGTTTCACGGCCATGGAGACAGATGAATCCAGTACCATGAAAGGTATTTCCAATGCATTGGAAAGTTTTCAACAGCTGAACAGTCAGACCGGAGATTCCAATCGGTTTTTGTTGCCCTTTCCCGTGCTTGTGGGAGAACAATTCGATTTTGGCCAATTGTTTGTAAATACAGGAGAAAAAGGGGCAGAAGGTGAGGAAAATGAAAGCCGTGTCATTCAGATTGCGTTTTTAATGAGGCTGACAGCTCTGGGGAATATTCGGGCGGATTTTTCAATATTGAAAAAAGCCATCACAGGGCGGTTTTTGCTAGAAGATCAGGAGACTTGCGATTATCTTAAGGCCCTGGTCCCGGAATTAAAGAATCGGCTTGCATCAATTGATTACAAAGTCCATAAAATTGAATGCAAGGTCGCTGCTTCCAAAGAATTATCTTCCGATGCTTTGATTCAATCCATGGTTGAGCCTTTGGAAAATTCAGGATTTAATCTGGTGATCTGACCATGGGTGGTAAAAAAGAAATAAAAAAGGCGGTTGCCTTACGCTACAATCGTGAGCAGGATGATGCGCCAACGGTTACTGCCAAGGGTCAAGGGCGGGTTGCCGAGAATATCATTGAACTTGCAAAGGAACACGGCATCCCCATTAAAGATGATCCTGATCTTGTTGAAGTATTGGCTTCTCTGGAGATTGATCAGGAAATCCCCCCTGAGATATATGTGGCTGTGGCTGAACTGCTGGCCTTTGTCTATTCAGCTAATTCTGAGAGAGCTTAAAGTTTTTCAGGCTTTGGTCTCAGGCCTTTTCGTCATACGTGTCCGTAACAGGGTCAAGATTGTTACTGTCAACCAGACGGTTGCATTCCTGACAGACCATCTTGAACTCTTTTACATTCCCTCTGAATAATTTGTGATTGCAAAAAGGGCAGTAATAATCCTTTAGTTTCGTTGTGTTATCTTCTTGGTTGAATGTGTCGGGGATTGTCATGGGTATCCTTAAATTAGAATGGGTCAGTCTTTATAAACTTTGTTTTAGAGAAGATAGTGTTTATCCTGATTCTTCTAATTATGCAAGAAAATTCTATTAAGACCCCTGTTTCCGGCAGGGCCGATGGGAAAAATTTTCTGGTCCCGTCAATAATCATGTGATTTAATGTCGGTCTTTTGGCGGTGTGGAAAAATGTAAAGCACCATACTTTATGTGAGTTGTTGGATTTTCCTGGAATAACAGCTACTAACCCTCTTTTTCCTTTTCATGATTGTTTCCTTTCTGAGACTGGCACCTGTTTTGCATAATTCATGGCAGGTAAAATAAATCAAACAATAAAGGAGCGCCTTTCCCATGATTCTTGAAATGACACGGCCAACCCAGGGCGGGTTAAGACAGGAAAGAAAACTTGAGGCTGTGGCCAACCACCTTGCCAATGCAACAACTGTTGGATTTAAGAAGGATGTGGT
>PIVQ01001049.1 GCA_003354055.1 Desulfobacteraceae bacterium
ATATAGTGTAGAAGCAGAAAGGTATTTAGAATTATTAAGAAATGAATTAAAAAAAGCTTTTAAATCAATAGATTTTATAAAAGATGTAAAAGCAGGTGAAAAATTAGTAAAAGCTCACACTGAAATTATATTAAAACACTTAAAAGAACTCAATAGATTAAAAATAGATTATCCGTTAAATATAAAAATAATTAATGAAATTGAACAAGCAATAAAAAATGAACATCCCGAAGAATACAAAAAATTACTAAAAGGAAAAAAATTAAGAAGAATAGTTTATAAAATATCAAAAAAAAGTCCAAAAAATAAAAAAGTAAAAAAATCAAAGAAAGAAATATTGAAAATGTTATTTAGTAAAAAAAAGAAAAAATCATTACAGAAATCAGGAGCGAAGAAAATTAAATCACAATCAAAAGGTAAAAGAAAATCAAAGAAAGGTAATAAGAAATATAATAAATAAATAAAAATTGATTAAAAAGTCATCATATCTTATAAAAAATATATAATGACTACAACTAATATTAACAATATGAAATTAGTATCAAAAGATTTGGACAATGATGAACCTATTCTCATTGAAAATAAGCAAAGATTTGTCTTATTTCCGATTCAGAACCAAGAAATCTGGGAAATGTATAAAAAACATATGGCTTCTTTCTGGACAGTAGAAGAAATTGATATGTCATCTGATATGAGAGATTGGGTAAAATTAAATAAAGATGAGCAACATTTTATTAAATGGATTCTTGCTTTCTTTGCCGCATCAGATGGTATAGTATTAGAAAACATTAATGAAAACTTTATCAATGCAGTTCAATTACCAGAAGCAAGATGTTTTTATGGATTTCAAGCAGCAATGGAAAACGTCCATAGTGAAACATATTCTTTATTAATTGATACTTATATCAAAGATAATAAAGAAAAAGATAAATTATTAAATGCGATTGAAACAATTGATTGTATTAAACAAAAAGCTAATTGGTGTTTAAAATGGATGGGTAATGATTGTGCTTTTATTCAAAGATTAGTAGCATTTGCTTGTGTAGAAGGTATATTCTTTTCAGGTTCTTTCTGTTCTATCTTTTGGTTGAAGAAAAGAGGATTAATGAAAGGTTTAACTTTCTCAAATGAGTTAATTAGTCGTGATGAAGCTCTTCATACAAATTTCGCATGTTTATTATATCGTCAAGCAAAACATAAATTATCAAATGAAATGATTCACCAATTAGTAAAAGAAGCAGTAGAATGTGAAAAGAACTTCATTATTGATGCTCTACCTTGTAAATTAATTGGAATGAATAGTGATATGATGAGTCAATATATAGAATTTGTAAGTGATAGATTATTATTATCATTAGGACATCCTAAATTATATAACGCAACAAATCCATTTGATTTTATGGAAATGATTTCACTTACTGGTAAGACAAATTTCTTTGAATGCCGTGTAGGAGAATATCAAAAAGCTGGTGTAATGGCAAGTTTAGATGAAAAATTAGATGATAATGTGTTTAATATGGATATGGATTTTTAAAAAAATTAATGAAAGAAATTAAGACCTTTCAGTAGATTTAAATATATTATAAGCATTACTGGCCTCAAAACCTTCACGACCTTTTATTCTTTTTACAAACTCAATGTAATTTTTAGGAATATCCTGATGAAGTTCTGCTTTTGTTGAACATTGAATTAATCTAAAGTCTTTACTTACTTGATATAACCCATTTTTATCATTCATTGTTAATTGTAAATCTTGCATCATTGTTCCCATAATGTTATCAAAATTAATATAATCACTTAAGTCAAGAGCAACATGATTAATTTCATCATTCCACATATATGTCCAAGCAGGATAATCATCGCCTAAATTAATTAAATATTCGTATTTCATATCATTTGGAAAACAAGATTCAATTATTTCTGTATGTTGATTAGTAAGTTCTCCATAACTTAAAAATATTCTTGGTAATTCATGGTGTTTAAACCAAGTAGCAGTTTTTACAATATCAGTTGGTTTGATTTGTGGTATTTCAAATATTTCTTGCTGTTCATAACCATTATTTAAAATTTCATATTTAATACGTAGATAATCTCCAATTGCTATACTTCTAAAAGCCATATGGTCA
>PIVQ01000277.1 GCA_003354055.1 Desulfobacteraceae bacterium
GTCCTCTGTCTGACCGGTGCATTCATAATTTCCATGTCCTATTGTGCTTACCTTGCCATTGGGGTTGAAAAAATTGCTTATAAACCCTTAAGAAAAAATTCCAGGCTGGCTGCCCTGCTCTCAGCCTTAGGTATGTCCATCTTTTTGTCCAACGGGATGATGCTCACCCGCGGTGTTTACGATGCGGTCTATCCCAGTGAGCTTTTCCAGGGCGGGTTTGACTTCGGCATGATTACCATATCCTATCTTCAGATCACCATTATGTCCCTTACCGCTGCGCTTCTCATAGGTTTGAACATCCTGGTGTTCAAGACCAAGATCGGTATGGCCATGCGGGCCACGGCCCAGGACAAGACCATGTCCGCGCTTGTGGCCATCGGATCCAATAAGATCATCTCTTTGACCTTTGCAATCGGTGCGGGGCTGGCTGCGGCCGCCGGTATCATGTACGGCCTCTATTACGGCTCGGTTAAATATGATATGGGATTTGTTCCCGGTATCAAGGCATTTGCCGCTGCAGTTCTCGGCGGAATCGGGAACATCACCGGTGCCATGATCGGCGGATTGATTATCGGAATGGTTGAAATCTTTGGTGCTGGCTATATATCCAGCGAGTACAAGGATGTGTTCGCATTTATCATTTTGATAGGCGTTCTCTACTTTAAACCTACTGGAATTATGGGCGAGAATATCGATGATACAAGAGTTTAAAAAAGTTTGGAAACCATATACCATGGGCATGCTCTGGCTGCTGGGCCTTTTATGGCCCATGCTGGGCGTCCATCCGGATGGCTCCCTGACCTTTCAGAAAACCCTGACGGTCTGGAGCTATATATTCGCAGGAACCTTTGCCTGCCTGATGATTTACGTGATGAAGGCCAGTGGAACCATGACCTTTGTTACAAATCCTTTATCCCGTGCTGCAGAAAGTCTTAAGGCCTCTGCAACGGCATTGCCCACCTGGGTCTGGCTGGTCATCCTGCTGGGTTTTTCCCTGATCTATCCCCAGTTTGCAGGGCGCTACGGCACAGATGTGGCAATCAACGTATTGCTGTATATCTGCCTGGGCCTCGGCCTGAATGTGGTGGTCGGTCTGGCCGGTATGCTGGATCTTGGGTACATCGCCTTTTACGGGGTTGGTGCCTATACCTATGCCATCCTCAACACGGTTTACGGTCTGGCCTTTTGGGTCTGTCTTCCCTTTGCAGGCATATTTGCCTGTCTTGCCGGCTGTATCGTGGGATACCCAACCCTTCGGATGCGCGGTGATTACCTGGCCATTGTTACCCTGGGGTTTGGTGAAATTATCCGAATCATCCTGAACAACTGGATGGAACTGACCAACGGTCCCAACGGTATTTTAGGAATTGACCGGATCGGCTGGTTCAGGTTTGTCTTTGAAGGCGGAATTACCTTTGAAACCATGTGGGTGAAAAAGCTTCAGCTCTTTTACTATTTTGCCCTGGGCCTTGCCATTTTTGCGGCTATAGGCGTGCATCGGCTCAATTTCTCCAGGGTGGGACGTGCCTGGGAGTCCATCCGTGAAGATGAGACCGCAGCCGAACTCATGGGGGTGAATACCTTTATTTACAAGTTGCTGGCCTATGCCACGGGCGCTTTTTTTGCAGGGCTTGCAGGTGCATTCTTTGCGGCCCGGATGAAGTTTGTCTCACCGGAGAGTTTTACCTTTCTGGAATCAGCCATGGTGCTTTGCATGGTTGTTCTCGGCGGTATGGGATCAATACCCGGTATTGTTCTCGGGGTTCTGGCACTTATTGCTCTGCCTGAGTTGTTCCGTGAATTTGAATCCTATCGTATGCTGATTTTTGGTGCCACCATGATTATTATGATGCTGTTCCGTCCTGCCGGTCTGGTTCCGGCCAAGCGTGTGGGAACCCGATCTGAAGAGAAGGAGGGCTGAGAAAATGAGTGAACAACAACCGATTCTTGAAATGAAAAACGTCCATTCGGGTTACGGCTCCATCAAGGCCCTGAAAGGCGTGTCCATGAAGGTCATGCCAGGAGAGATCGTGGCCATGATCGGTGCCAATGGTGCCGGCAAATCCACAACGCTGATGACCATCTGCGGGATTGTTAAGGCGGAACAGGGTGAGGTCTGGTATGACGGGAAGAATATCAACAAGGTCTCCCCTGAAAAGCTGCCCACCATGGGGTTGTGCCAGGTGCCTGAAGGCCGGCGTATCTTTCCAAGACTTTCCGTGGAAGAAAACCTGATTCTGGGTGCCTTTTACCGGAACGACAAGGAACAGATAGCCAAGGATATCCAGCACGGCTATGATCTGTTCCCCATCCTTGGTGAACGACGTAAACAGGAAGGCGGAACCCTGTCCGGCGGTGAGCAGCAGATGCTGGCCATTGCCCGGGCCCTGATGACCAAACCCAAAGTACTATTGCTCGATGAACCCTCTTTGGGGTTAGCCCCCATTATCATCCAGCAGATTTTTGATATTATTGCAGATATCAACCGGGAAGACGGCACCACCATCCTCCTGGTAGAGCAGAACGCCAACCTGGCCCTCCAGGCGGCAACAAGAGGCTACGTTATGGAAACCGGGGAAATAACCCTGGAAGACAAGGCCTCATCCCTGCTGGAAAACCCCAAGATCAGGGAGGCCTATCTGGGCGAATAAATCGTTGCATTTTTAAAAAAAAAGCAACGTTAATCAACGATTGATCGAAGTACTTCATTCTATAAAAACCGGTTCGGGATTATCCTGAACCGGTTTTTTATTTGAGCGAGAAGAGCAAGTAAAGCGGGAAGAGCGAGAAAAGGAAAGTGGCTTTTCTGCCCCAGAAAAAAATTATTGACAATTTTATTTTTTCGCATCAAAATAATGCAAACCACCCAAACAGTGCAAATCATGCAGGCGATTTTCTGAACCTCCGTTTTTTGGATCTCAAGCGATTAATTCGTATCGTAGTCTATTCCCTTTGACGAGGGGAAAGGATGCTGAATCGTATTATGAAAGATTATTATACCGTGCCCCAGGCGGCAAAGATCTGTTCTGTAAACAGTTCAACCATGTACCGATGGGTAATTTCCGGGAAAATCAAATCTCACAGCACCCCCGGCGGCCATAAACGTATTCTTCAGGAAGATTTGAAATCATGGCTGGAGGACAATGAAATCCCTTATGATCCAAGTGTGTTTAAAAGTGGTAAAGAAAGGGTTTTGATCGTAGATGATGAGCTGAGTATCCACAACTATTTAAAGAAGATATTAAGCGGGGTTTCTATTGATCTTGAATTTGCTCTTGATGGATTTGAAGCCGGGAAAAAATTAGTCCAGTTCAAACCTGATCTGATGATTCTGGATTTGTTTATGCCCAATATGGATGGGTTTGACGTATGTAAAAAGGTGAAATCTGATCCTGCAACCTGCAAAACCAAGGTTTTGATATTATCCGGTTACGGAACAGAGGAAAACAGAGACAAGGCGATTTTGGCAGGGGCAGATGCTTTTTTGCATAAACCCTCTTCCAAGAATGAAATATTGGAATGTGTAAGAAATTTATTGATAGAAGCGGCGTAAGCCGTAATTCGCGAAGACAATTATCTGTAAATAACGAAAATAACCAGCAAAGGGGGAAGTGATGGAATCAAAAGACGCTATGGATCAAACCATTAAAGCCACGGTCACCAAGGCCGGGAAATTTCTGACGTTCACCTTAAAAGAGGAAGAATACGGGATTGGTATTCTCACAGTAAAGGAGATTATCGGTATGATGCCGGTCACCTCCATCCCCAGAACGCCTGAGTTTGTAAAAGGCGTCATTAATCTGCGGGGAAAAGTGATTCCGGTTATTGATCTGCGTCTCAAATTTGCTATGGAATCCATTCCCTACACGGATCGTACCTGTATCATTGTGGTTGAAATTGAGGCTGCCAAGACCACAGTCCTCATCGGTATTGTTGTTGATGCCGTATCTGAAGTCCTCAATATCGAGGAAGGTAATATTGAAAACGCACCTACATTCGGGACCAGTTTAAATACGGACTATATTCTCGGTATGGCAAAGATGGAAGGCGGCGTGAAGATTCTTCTGGACATCGACAAGGTCCTGAGCCAGGAAGAGGTGGCCCAGCTTGAGAAAGCATCATAAATTTAAATGTTTACATGAGAGGAAAATATTATGTTTAAAAACATGGGGTTAAAATTTAAAATCATCCTGGGCAGTTGTGTCACTCTTGTGCTGATGGTCGCTTTGGGATTTGTCAGTATCAATGCAAATAAGGCATTGACCAAATCCAACCAGTTGGTGGATCATACCCATATCGTTATTGCCACTGCCAATGAAATTATAGCAGCCGGTGTGGACATGGAAACCGGTATGCGAGGCTATCTTCTGGCCGGACACGAGGAGTTCCTTGCCCCGTATAAAGGCGGGCAGAAAAAGTTTTATGAACTGGTGGAATCTCTTTCCAAAACAGTGAATGACAATCCGGCCCAGGTCCAGCTTCTGTCGGAAGTCAAAACCAATATCGACGCCTGGCAAAAGGATGTTACTGAAGTTCAAATCGATCTTCGCCGGCAGATCGGGGATGCCAAGACCATGAATGATATGGCCCATCTGGTGGGGGAAGCCAAAGGCAAGGCGTATTTTGACAAGTTCCGCGGTCAGGTGGCCGAGTTTATCAGCCGGGAGACAAAGCTGATGAACGAACGCCAGGCGTCCGCTGATGAGGCCATGGCAAAGAACGACGAATTTGCCCAGAAAATTACGGATACCAACAATTGGGTTGCCCATACCAAAGAAGTCATTGCCACTGCCCATGACATTATCGCCGCCGGTGTGGACATGGAAACCGGTATGAGGGGATATCTTCTGGCCGGCAACGAAGCGTTCCTTGATCCGTATAAAGGCGGGCAGAAGACGTTTAATGAGTTGATCGAATCCCTCTCCCAGACTGTGAACGACAACCCGGCCCAGGTCCGGCTTCTTTCAGAGGTCAAGGCCAGTATCGACGGGTGGCAGAAAAATGTCACCGAACCCATGATCAAACTGAGACGGCGCGTGGTAAACGGCAGTGCGGTTATGTCTCAGGTCACAACAGAGGTGGGCAAGGCCAAAGGCAAAGCCTACTTTGATAAGTTCCGCAGCCAGGTAGCCACCTTTATTCAAAGGGAAGAAAAACTCATGGGTGAGCGCCAGGCCGAAGTTACGGCGGTAACCCAGGCTGCCGCTGAAAACCGGGCGCTTATTGCCAAGACCGTCAAATGGGTTGCCCATACCCGGAGTGTTATTGCAACGGCCAACGATATTATTGCCGCTGCCGTGGACATGGAAACCGGTATGAGGGGATATCTTCTGGCAGGCAAGGAGGGGTTTCTTGATCCTTACAAATCCGGTGGGAAACGGTTTAATGAGCTTGTCGCCTCCCTTTCCCAGACCGTAAATGATAATCCGGCCCAGGTGAAACTGCTCTCTGAAGTTCAATCCAATATTGATGCCTGGCAAAAGGATGTCACAGAGGTACAGATTGCCCTGAGACGGCAGATCGGTGATGCCAAAACCATGGATGATATGGCGGATTTGGTGGCAGAGGCCAGGGGGAAAAAGTACTTTGACAAGTTCCGCGGCCAGGTGGGCACCTTTACCGGCAGAGAGCAGAAACTCATGGACGAACGGAAAGCCGGCGCCGTAAAGACCTCCAGCAATTCAATGTTCATGATCATCGGTGGTATCCTCGTTGCCATCGCCCTTGCCCTTGCCGTTTCCATGTTCCTCGCCAATTCAGTGGCAAGCCCGTTCAGAGCTATTTTCCAGGGACTTAAAACCTTCAGCTCAGGAGAGCTTGAAAGTGTGAAAATCAGATTCCAGGAGGTTATTGAAGCCCTGACATCCGGTTCCAGCCAGGTCTCCCAGGCCAGCAGTCAGATCGCTTCGGGCAGTTCCCAGCAGGCGGCAAGCCTTGAAGAGACTTCGTCCACCCTGGAAGAGATTTCAAGCATGACAAATAGCAACGCCGACAACGCAAACCAGGCCAATACCCTGATGCAGGATGCCAACCAGGTTGTTTCGGAAGCCAATGAATCCATGGGAGCGCTGACCAAATCCATGGAGGAGATCTCCAAGGCCAGTGAAGAGACCTCTAAAATTGTAAAAACCATTGATGAAATTGCCTTCCAGACAAATCTGCTGGCCCTGAATGCAGCGGTTGAGGCTGCCCGGGCCGGAGAAGCCGGTGCCGGTTTCGCCGTTGTGGCTGACGAGGTTAGAAATCTTGCCATGCGTGCCGCTGATGCGGCCAAGGATACCTCGGAACTCATCGAAGGAACCGTGAAAAAGGTCAGTGACGGTGCCGAGCTTGTAGAAAAAACCAATGAGGCATTTCAGCAGGTTACTGAGAGTTCGACCAAGGTTGGCGCACTGGTTGCCGAGATCAGCCTGGCATCCAAAGAACAGGCAGACGGCATCAACCAGGTGACAACGGCGGTTTCTGAAATGGACAAGGTCGTCCAGCAGAATGCCGCAGGCTCGGAGGAGCTGTCTTCCCAGGCTAATGAGCTGAGTAACAAAGTGGGCATCATGATGGAAATTGTGGAAGGTGAGAAAAGTGGTCACACGGATGTTCCGAGGATCGGCCAAAGGGCGAAATCCCTACCTGCCGGTTCTCCTGCCGCATCGAGAAAAGAAATTCGCCCTGACCAGGTGATTCCTTTTGACGATGACGACGAGTTTAAGGACTTTTAATTAGCATCAAGGAGCCCCTGTGCCGCTTTATCCATTGACACAGGGGCTCCTGGTTTATAGACTCGAATTTATTTTTTATTCTTTTTCATTTTGATATACCAATCTTCATTGCCATAGAGTTCATCTGAACATTCAGGGCACACACTGTGACTGAAAGAGGCGTCAGAGTGTTTTTCAATATATGATTCTAGTAGATTCCAATATCCTTTGTCGTCCCTGATTTTTTTACAATGTGCACAGATGGGTACTATGCCTTCTAATGTTTTTATCTCATCCAGGGCTTTTTGAAGCTTGTCAATTAAATGGTCTCGTTCTTTTTCACGTATTTTGCGTTCGGAAATATCATGTATGATAGAACATAACAGAGATTTACCCCCAACGGCGAGTGGCCCGCTGAATACTTCAACATCACGAACCGAGCCGTTGGAAAGGCGATGGCGGAAGTTAAAATAGTTCTTTTGCTCAGACTGCGCTTTTTTCATCTCCGCATGAACTTCTTCTTGGGAAAGTATATTTATATCCGTTATCTGCATATTCAATAACGTCTGTTTCGAATACCCATAGTATTCACAAGCAGAACGATTTGCATCTACAATGTCAGCTGTGTCCTTATTTATGAGCAGCATTGGGGAGATGTTATTTTCAAACAGGGTTCCGTACAGCATCTCTTTATCTTTTGCGGTTTCGTCTGCCTGTTTGCGCCTGGTTATATCGCGCAATGCCGTTACTCTTGTTTCATGCCCTTTGTACAAAAACATCTTGGCCTGGATTTCCAATGGGAATATCGACCTGTCTTTTCTCAAACCATTTGCTTCGTAGGTCTGCTCATGGCCCGATAGCATATGTTTTTTTACTATTTCCCGACTCTCCGGCGGCACAAGATCCACTGCCGTTAAACCAATGAGTTCTTTACCCCGGTATCCGAACATTTTGTACATGTTATCATTCGCGTCAAGAATGATGCCCTTTTCAGTGATTGCAATCCCCTCAAACGTAGCATCCGAAAGACTGCGGAACCGCTCATTGCTGTCTATCAGCGTTTGATGCCTATTTCTCAGGACAAATATCAGAAGGGTCAACAGGCAGACGATCAAAAAGCCAATGGCTCTGAAGAAGTTCAGCTTTTTCCGGATGAATGAGTACCAGCCTCCGATAGGAATCCCCCCTAATTCCCAATGTCCGTCCGGCAACTCAATTTGTACAACTAATGGTTGCGAATCAAAAATATCACTTTGGCCCCAAAAAACCTTACCTGTTTTATCACGTAGAGCTAAATTGATATCTGAAGTTTTCAACAAAAAACCGGCATTTTCTAAAATCGGGGGAACGTCTATTACCATTGTCGCCAGGCCCCAAAACGAATCCTCGACAAACACCGCCTTTCTGGCAACCAGCCCCAGCCCACCTTGCCGAAGCTCGTAAGGACCACTCAATATTGTTTTACGTGTCTGTATCGTACGTTGTACATCGGCTCTGACAAAAGGCCGTTTGTCATTTATAAGGTCATGCCCTTGAGCCTTTTCGTTTCCTTTAATTGGGTAGACATAACGTATTACACCTCCCGGTGCTAATGCAAAGTTTCTTATCCCCTTGAAGCTGGCATAAAGACCGGATGTGAAGATCCTGTATTCCTTTTTTAAAAGTTGTTCTGTAGGATTTGATTCGGCAAACGCGCCTAACCCTTCTAACAGTGCAAAACGATTGGCGATTGAGATCTCCAGCGAATTTTTTAATAGGTGGAGTTCAATTGTATCCTGGGCTTTTTGTTCAGTTAAAAGGCGTTCCTTATACCAATAATCAGCAAACCACCACACTGGCAGGAGAAGAAGAGCCAATAAAATAGTTGTCCAAAATGTAGGATGCCATCTTGCCGCGGTTCGATGCAAGTTTGAATGACCTTGATATGGTTTGTTCCCTTTTTTCATTTGCATAAAAATCAGGGTACAATAAATAGTGATGCAAGGCAAACAGCGCCTGGTCT
>PIVQ01001940.1 GCA_003354055.1 Desulfobacteraceae bacterium
AAAGAGCTTGTCCCTGCAAGTCTCAAGAAACTTAACATACCCAGATCTATGGACCCATCATGCCCTTATTCATATTCGAGTGGCTTGCAACGTCTGGAAGAAAAAACATTAAACCTTTCTGAACCAGTTAAGAGGGAAATTGAAAGAATCAAAAACAGCATTTAAATCAATTCCGATTTTAACTGCCTCTTCCGGCGTTATATGTTTGTTCGCACCATATTTTTTTCGATTCCCATAGGTTCCATCTTCCACGTTAAGGATCGGCTCCAAAATTACTTGATCTTTTGTAACGATTCCTAAGGGATTTGTGGTAGACGACGCAAGCTTGCACTTTGCTATCTTGAGGCTGGAATTTAGGGTTTAGACAAAATCAGGTTATATAACCATGCAAATAATACCCCGGCAATCGTGCCGTCCACAATTCCATAGAACAGACCGATAAAACTGCCTGAAGGACTTATGTTGTATCCCCTGTAAAGCACCCCGATCAGGGTTGGTTCCCTTGTTATTCCATCG
>PIVQ01000278.1 GCA_003354055.1 Desulfobacteraceae bacterium
AGCTTGATCCCTAATTTTTTAATTCTCCTGAACAGGGTGCTTTTATGAATTCCCATATCCCTGGCAGCTGCATTGCGATTGTAATTGTTACGGGCAAGGGCATCAGTGATCATTTTGATCTGGGCCGCCCGTACCGGATCCGTATCCGGCTGGAAGTCGGTTTCCTGGGCTGTGGGAAGAAAACCGGGTAAATGGTCAGAGTGGATATAGCCTTCGGGGCAGAGGACAAAGGCATGTTCAATGATGTTTTCAAGTTCCCTGATATTGCCGGGGAATTCATGGACCATGAAGGCGGCCAGTACATCCTGGTCAATACCCTGAATGAATTTATTCTGACGCAGGTTTTGTTTTGAAATGAACCGGTCCACCAATGGGGGGATATCTTCCATGCGCTGGCGAAGAGGCGGCAGAGATATACGGATGACATTGATTCGGTAATAGAGGTCCTGACGGAATTCCTTGGTGTCAACCAGTGACGTAAGGTTTTTATTGGTGGCTGCTATGATCCGCACATTTGTTTTTTCTTTTGCAATACCCCCTAAAGGGGTGAATTCATGTTCCTGGAGAACCCTGAGCAGCCGGACCTGGAATGCCGGACTTGTATCCCCGATTTCATCTAAGAATACGGTGCCGCCCTCGGCCAGTGCAAACTGCCCGGGTTTGTCTTTTACCGCATGGGTAAAGGCCCCCTTTTTATATCCGAATAACTCCGATTCAAGCAGTGTGTCAGGCAGGGCACCGCAGTTGATGGCAATAAAAGGGGCGTCTTTTCTCTGGCTCAGATTATGAATGG
Organism: Desulfobacteraceae bacterium; assembly: GCA_003354055.1. The sequence continues at coordinate 794 of PIVQ01000278.1, forward strand.
CCTGGGCCATAAGTTCCTTTCCCGTACCGGTTTCCCCTTCAATAAGCACGGAGGCGTCACTGTCTGAAATTTGGGGCAGGATCTTGAAGATGTTTTTCATTGCAGAGGAATTGGACACAATATCTTCCACTTGGACACCCCGGGTCAATTCTTTTCTAAGGGCTTCCACCAGAGAGTGGTCTCTGAAAGTCTCAACCCCGCCGATCACATCTCCGTTTTTATCTATGAGCAGTGAGGTGGATGCTGTGATGGGAATTTTTTTCTGCTCATAGTTAATGATATAGGCAGAGGTGGATATAAAGGGTTTTCCCTCTTCCATGGTTCTTTTCAGGGCACAATCTTCTTCGCACATATTGGACCGGAATACTTCCCAGCAATGGCGGCCGATGGCATCGGTCCTTGAAATGCCGGTGATCTCTTCGGCAGCCCGGTTAAATGAAGTGATCTCCCAATTATAGTCAATGGTGAAGACCCCGTCTGAAATGGAATCAAGAACGATTTTTGTGGTATCCTCGGTCAGAGGGCCGAATATTTTATTTTTATCCATGAGTTTATTCCTTTTTAGGAAAGTTAAACCAGAATGTTTGCACAATTGCAATCAATTTTTTAGCCAGCGACCGAACTGGTGGTGCAGAATCGCTTTTTTGAATTTCAGTCTGTAAAGCTTTTTATTTTACATGGTTACATTGTGATAGTATGTGGCTGGTTGCATGAGTGCGACTCTTTGAGGGGCTTTTTGCTCCGGGGGTAGTACGATGTTGCTACTTTTGGTCGTATTAAAAAAAACAGGCAAACCTGTACTTTTATGATCCCAGGAAGATTCCAATCAACAGATTTTTATGAAATTATGCTTTTTTTCTTAAGAAAGCAGGAGGGACAACCGAAGAGTATTTTAAAGTAAAAATAAGAAAATTGAGCTATCAGGTGCTGAACCTGGCAATTTTCATAACAAGGAGAACACCCATGACTATGACTGCAATGAAAATCAACACCCAGGAAGCCCCTGACATTACGCCGTTGCGTCCTGTTGAAGCCCCCCAGAAAGTGGATAAGCAGATCGCTGCAGAGAAGGAATCCGTTCAGACTGCCAAAGATACTGAAAAAATGACCACCAAGGAAGTGGAAGAGATGCTTGAGGTGTTCCAGGATCTGTCTGAAACCATTCAAACCAAGTTGAGCTTTTCAGTTGATGATAGTAATAATGAGATTGTGGTCAAGGTGTATGACAAGGAATCCAATAAGCTTATACGGCAGTTTCCTTCAGAAGAAATGCTGGCGCTTCAGGATAAAATGACCGATCTTGCAGGTTTTTTGTTTAGCGAAAACGTATAATTTCAATTTTTAAAACGCTCCCTTTTTAAACCGATAAATAGGGACGCCTGTCCTCTCAAACAAATCTAAGACCTTACAGCTGCGTCCGCCGGCAAGAATATCCATTATTGAAAAATAAAAATCAGTTTCGGAGGCGATTTACCTTGTCAATATAGGCTCTTTGGCATTGGGTTTCCACATCCAGGAGAATGGTAAAGGCCTCCCTAAAATCATTTTTTCCAAGGGTAAACAGGCCGTGGCCGTATACAATGACCCCAGGGGCGTTTTCAAAGGCACTTGGCAGTGTGTGGCAGAGACCGGTTGGGCCTGTTCCAACCTCACCGGGGACGATGGGGGTCTGGTTGACCGAGCGTTGTTCCGGGCAATGGGTGTGACAGCGGTCCCTGAATTTGCATGCCTGTTTTTGCATAGGATCGCAATCCATGGACAAAATTACCGAAAATTTGGGATGGCCGTGTAAAATGGCATTGGCGGAGGTTCTGGCAATTGTTTCCAGGTGAGCGGTCAGTTCACTTGATGCGGTAAGACCGGCACTTGACGATCCGTCCAGGGGAACCGGGTCAATACATCCTTCGAGTTCATCCAGAGAACTGCCGGTCTGGCTGATGTAAAGGATATTATTCCGGCAATAGGAAATATTGCCGAAGTAGGAGTCTACCAGGCCGTATTCAACCGTTTTTCGTCCGGCCTGGACCATGGCCGCGTAAACCTTCTCTTCAGTATTCAGAGGGCCTTTGATAAGATCGGGCAGGTCTGGGGGCGATTGGGTCAGATACGGCAACAGCTCATCATAGATCCGGTGCATCTCATCGGGGGCGGCGCAGGTCCTAAGAAGAAAAAGATAATCTGCAAAGAATTTAACAAAACAGGCAAATACCACAGAACTTGCCACCACAAACCCCTGCTCCGGACTGACCGTGCCATGGGCCACAATGGCAGGGCCGGCGGGTCCCATACCGGCGATGTTATCGTCATTGCCGGTTACGATAACACATTTTCTTAGCTTTAATTCTTTTAGGATCTTTTCGGTTGAAAAATCGGAGACCACAGGCAGGTCATGGAGAAAGGTCCGGGTTTCGCAATCTGTGGGCTGGATCGGTTCGCCTTTACGTAGCGCCTGATCGGCCAGAAATTCGATAATCTTGTCGTAGGGGGCGCAGGGTCTTAAAAAGACCAGAGAATTGATGGCCATGGCGGAGAACAGGGGTGTAAGTACCTTGGTTTCAGGACCGGTACGGTTCCAGATCAAGGTGTGATCCAGCCCCCCGACAATTGGGCGGCAGGATCCTGAGGATTCTGCAAGACCGGCCTCAATCAGTTTGGTTTCGTATTTATGAATGAGTTGATCCATCAGGTAAGCCCCAGATCTTTTGTTTTTTCTTTCAAAGGTGTGCCATAGGCGGTTAGTCCCCGGATCTGGTAATAGGTCTCCCGAGTTGTCAGAAAGGTCTCTCTGTCCAGAGCTGGGATGTTGATCTGATTACCGCTGGAGCCCGGTTCCAGAAAAAAGCGTTGGGGCAGATCATCTGAATCAGCATCAAATCCGTTAGCATGATTGATCAGCCGTTCGTTGTAATAGATTCGTTCACCAATGGCCAACAGATCCTGAGCGGATGAGGGCTGGCCTGTCACAGCGGTATAGGCTTTTGCGTATTCTTCCAAACCTGCCGCGAAAAATGTGAATTTACAGGCAATCAGAGCATCAATGACTGCGTTGAGGTCTTCGGCTATTTTAATGATTCTGGCTTTGCCGCTGAAGGTAAACCGGTCGGTGGCAACCGGTTTTCTGAAAATTTCATGACTGATGGGATAGGCCCTTAAATGACAGCCGCCACGGGTGGATAGCGCATATGCCAGAGCCATGCCATAGGCGCCTCTGGGGTCATAGGCAGGCAATTCAAGTCCTTTAACCGCCATTGCCGCCTTCGGTTGTCCCATGGCTTTTGCATAGGATCTGGCGCCCTGTTTAAGCAGTTTGCCCTCACCCCGGTTCATGGCCATATCTGAAAGGAGAGAAAGGATCTCATTTGCTGTGTAATCATTACCTGTGATTTCTCTTCGGCAGGCAAGCGTTGATGCGGCTGAAATAGTATCCATACCCATACGGTTGCACAGATCATTGGCCTCCACCACCAGATCTATATCCATACTGCCGATCAGGGCTGTAAAATGGGACATGGTTTCAAATTCAGGCATGGCTGCGCCCGGCCTGTTTTTTGTTCCGATTTTTTTACACAGGATATGGCATCCCTTGCACCCGAATTTTTTAGGGGCATAGGTTTTTGAATAGGCAGCGGCATTAAGGTGGGGAGCCGGGGCAAACCGGGTTGCCCTGAAATTGTCCGTGGGCATCATCCGTCGGTTATCCATAAGATCGTAAACCGCACCGGTTCCAAGGCAGGTGAACCCGTATTGGCCCATCAGGGCAGGGGAGGCAGCCGTTAGTCGGACAATCTCTTCTCTTGCCTCTTTAAGTCGGTTTTTGTCTTTAACCTGGACCTTGCCGGTTCCTCTGACCAGAATATATTTCAGTTTTTTTGCGGCAAAGCTGAGTCCCAGCCCTGTCCGGCCGGCTGAGTGGTGGTTGTCCGTGGTGATGGATGCAAACCGGACACCGTTCTCCGCAGCTGGTCCGATACAGGCAAGCCCTGCCTTTTGGGGGCCAATGGTCTGGAATATCTCATGGGTGTCCTTCCCCCACAGATGATCCGCCCGCTGGAAAACAATACGATCATTCTGAATTTCAATTCCCACAGGAAAAGGGCTCTTCCCTTTGATCACCATGCCGTCCCAGCCGGCACGTTTCATCTGGGTGGCAAGTTTTCCGCCTACTGAAGAGTCACCGACACAGCCGGTTAAAGGAGATTTTGAGACAATATGGGCCCTTCCCGAGGTTGGGGCAATTGTGGCGGTAAGCGGACCTGTAAACAGGGATACCGGCATTTGAGGATGATCCCAGTCCAGGGTGGCGGATGAGCGCAGATAGTGTCCCCCCATTCCCTTTCCCCCGAGAAATCGGCAATAAAACTCAAGATCCGGGGTTTCCACCTCGGTTGTCTGGTGAGTTAAATCAATGTGCAGTATTTTTCCTGTCCAGCCGTACATAGCCCCAGTCTATAGCCGGAATCGATTGGTAAATCAAGGTTGATGGAGATAAAGCAGCGAGAAGAGCAAGAAAAGCGAGAAAAGGGAGTGGGGCAAGATGGAAATAAAACCGGCCATCTGGAGGTGATCCAAATGGCCGGAAATTTAAGCGGAACTTAAGGTCTGTTAGAAGTAGACCGGGGTCCAACACATTTTTTCGATCAGGGTATTCAGACGTTCTTCATTGCTTTCATGGTTGAATTCGGAGAAGGGGCAGTCATTTAGGGTCACACCGGCCTTAATGGCTTCTGCGCCTACCCGTTTGGCAACGGCAATGGAAACTTCCTTCAATTTATTCAGGGGCGGACAGAGGATACCGTTTTTAATATCTTCATCGCTGATGAATTCTGCCACTGCATGGGCCGCAGCAGAGAAGAACACCGGCAGTACTTCGGTGGCACCTGATGCCACGACCCCAAGGCCGACGCCCGGGAATACAAAGGCGTTGTTCATCTGGCCGATGCGATAGGCTTTGCCGTTGTGTTCTACATCGGCGAATGGTGAACCGGTTGCCGTCAGGGCTTTTCCGTCTGTCCACTCGTAAATATCAACCGGAAGTGCCTCTGTTTTGCTGGTGGGGTTACTCAGGGGCAGTACCACAGGGCGGTTCGTATGCAGCGCAACCGCATCAACCACTTCCCGGGTAAAGCATCCGGGCTGTCCTGAGGTTCCGATGAGAACGGTAACCTTCTCATTTTTAACCACGTTGAGAAGGGTATTGTCCTCCGGAGTCGCAAGCCAGGGCATGGTTTTGGGATCTTTGGCATATTTGATCTTATAGGGTTCCAGATCCCGGTCAGAGGTCACCACGCCTCTGGAATCCAGGGTAAAGATTCTGGCAATGGCGTCTGCTTCAGAAAGGCCCTGTTCCATAAGTTCGGTCTGGATCTGCTCGGCAATACCCACACCACCTGCGCCGGCGCCGTGAACCAGATAAACCTGGTCGGTCATTTTTTCGTTTTTAACCTTCATGGCCGCAATGATACCGGCCAGGGTGATGGAACCTGTTCCCTGGATATCATCGTTAAAGGAGACCACTTCCTTCAGGTATTTGTCCCTGACGGTAAAGGCGGTCTGTTTTGAAAAGTCTTCCCACTGGCAAAGGGCTTTGGGGAATACTTTTTTAAAGGCAACAACGAATTTTTCGATAAATTCGTAATAGGCCTCTCCGGTGAGGCGACGTTCACGCCACCCTAGATAGTTGGGATCATTAAGCAGTTCTTCATTGTCGGTTCCCACATCCAGGGAAATGGGCAGGCAGTGCCACGGGGCAATTCCAGCGCCCTGGGTATACAGCATCAATTTACCAAGGCAAATGGGTATACCGCCGGCACCCTGATCACCGATACCGAGGATTCCCTGGTTATCGGTGACAACAGCAACACGGATATCCTGATCCGTATAATGGTCCAGAACGTGCTCTGCGTGGTCAATGTTGCCGGGATAAAAATGAATCCCGTTTGCCCGGCGGAACATGGACGAGAACTGCTGACAGGCAAGGCCTACGGTAGGCGTATAAATTATAGGCAGAAAGCGGGTCACGTCAGAGGCAAGTACGGCATGGGCCAGGACCACGTTTCTGTCGTAGAGACTTCTTATATAAATGAATTGTTCAATATCATTTTCTTTAGCATCAAGAATTTTCAAACTTGATTTAACCTGATCTTTAAGACTTTTTACCCGGGGCGGCAAATAACCGCTGAGTTTGAGTTTGCGTCTTTCATCAATGGTAAAGGCAGTGCCTTTACTGATGTTGTTATAGCGAAGAATGTCAAATCCCCTTAGATTGACCTGGACACCTGTGGTTTCGCCATATTCGCCGTACTCAAACTCGTAATGATTGATTTCCATGATTACACATAATTCCTAAAAATATATAAATTAGACACAAAATACAAAAAAACAGCAAGAAGCATTATAACACAAAAAAAATGAAGAAACCTAAAGAAAAATGAATTATTTTCATTAGTTGAAACTAATTTATTGTGAGTAAATATTGTTCCATATCATGAAACAATATAGGGGGTTACTTCAAACTATAATGGTGTTTTTCTAAAAGAACAAGAGAAAAACGCAAGGGGTAAATATTAGTAAACAATGGGAAAAACCCCCGTTTATGCAAGTGTTTATTATTTTTTGGGGTTGAGGAATTCTCCGTATAATTCCTGTTCGCAAACCGGACAGATACTGTGAGTGAAATCGGCTTGCGAATGTTCGGAAATATAGGTCTCGATCTGCTGCCAGTATCCGGAATCGTCCCTGATCTTCTTACAGGCAGAGCAGATGGGCAGCAGTCCGGACAGGGCTTTTACCTCTTCTAAGGCCTTTTGCAATTCGCAGGTCCGTTCCGCAACCCGGCTTTCAAGATTTTCATTAAGATCTACGAGTGCTTTTTGATACCTTTCCAACCGGTCCATGAATCCGTTGAATCCCACAGCCATCCGGCCTACCTCATCTGTGGTCCGGATTTCCATGCGGACGGAAAAGTCGCCTTCCCCTGCAGATTCAAAACGTTGGGCCATTTTAGACAGGGGGGTGCCGATGAGATTGCCAAGCAAATAGGTAAAGGGGATGAGGAGCAAAACGGCCAGAATTACCGATATTACGATGATATACCGGATAATGGTCAGGGGGCGATAAAATTCTTCGAGATAGCTGGAAGAGGCAACGATCATGTCGTATTCGGCCAGGTAGTTGAAAATTACCAGTTTTTCCCTTGGTTCTGTTTCGCTGGGGTTTTTCCATGGATAGATGATCCTACCGTTTTTTTCCTGAATCATCTGACGGATAAAATATCGTCCGTTCGTATCCTTATATCCTGAAATATCTGAATTTTGCCGGGTAGGGTGGATGATGGCCGTACCCTGGCTGTTGATCACATAGGAATACCCGGTTTCACCGAATCGAAGCTCCAGTACGCTCTCTTTGAAGTCCGTAGGGCTGATTAAATCCTTGAATTCATCTCTGTAGGATGATGCGGAAATTATCCAGTCCCAGGGTTCAAAATAGGTCATATACAATGCCTTAGGTCTTTTTTCAGAATCTCCGGGATTTTTCCACAGGTACTCTATGTAGCCGTTCCGTTTCTGGATCTGGTGCTGGATAAAGGGGTAACCGGACAGGTCCTCGCCAACCAGCGAGGGATTGGGATGAACCTTAATAATCCCGCCGGAATCAACACAATAGACATACCCTGTGTCGCCTATACTCTGGCTGAGCAGTATGCCGACGGCACGTTCTTTTGCCACAGCTTCGGTCAGTTTCCCGGTCAATACATCCTGGTAAAACCCAACAACGATTTCTTTATTTTTATCGGCCACTGTCTGAAGGTGATTTCTGATGGACAGGTTGGCAGCTGTCTGTACCATATTCAGAATGGCTTTGGTGGAATTGTTCAATTCGCTTTCAATATGCTGCTC
>PIVQ01000279.1 GCA_003354055.1 Desulfobacteraceae bacterium
GGTATTTCAAGGGGGTTGCTGCAACGCATTGAAAAAGGCAATCTCAAATGTGAAATCGGAGCCGTGTTCGAAGTGGCAACCATTGTTGGCATCAAGCTGTTTGAGGCCGATGGAAACGCCTTGACGAAACACCTGCGTCAAACAAAGGAAAAGCTGGCGCTCATGCCAAAATCTGTTCGCAAGAAATCAAAAAAGATACATGATGACTTTTAAGACAGAGAAAGACGCCTTTGTCTGGATATGGCTGCCCGGTAAAACTAAGCCTGTTGTGGCCGGGCGGCTTGAAGCTGATAACGGTAATATCGTGTTCAACTATGGTAAAAGTTACTTGGAGCGTGTCGGTGACCATAAGCCTGCAATTGCAATTTACGAACCCGAGTTGCCGCTAAGGACTGGATTGCTGCCTTTGCCCGAAGGCCTGACCATGCCCGGATGTATCAGGGATGCTGCGCCTGATGCATGGGGAAGACGTGTGATTATCAACAAAAAGTTAGGGCGCAAAGGTGCCGGTACTGATACAGCCGATTTAGATGAATTGACCTACCTGCTGGAGTCTGGCTCGGATCGGATTGGTGCGCTTGATTTTCAACGCTCACCTACAGAATATGTGTCGCGCACTGTAAATAATGTCAGCATGGAAGAGTTGATTCAATCCGCAGAAAAAGTCGAGAACGGCGTCCCCCTCACACCGGAATTGGATCAGGCGCTGTTTCATGGCAGCTCTATTGGGGGGGCTCGTCCTAAAGCCTTAGTTGAAGACCACGGCAAAAAATACGTGGCCAAATTTTCGTCCAGTACTGATCTGTACAGCGTCGTTAAAGCTGAATTTATCGCCATGCGGTTAGCTGAATTGGCAGGATTGAATGTTGCACCGGTAAAACTGAAAAAAGCAGCTAACAAAGACGTACTTTTGATCGAGCGCTTCGATCGCGAGCCAAAAGGCGACAAGTGGACACGCAAGGCTATGGTCTCAGCTTTGACTCTGTTTGGCCTGGATGACATGATGGCACGTTACGCCAGTTATGAAACATTATCCGAAATTATCCGTCACCGTTTTACAAATCCAAACGCTACCCTGAAAGAGCTTTTTTCTAGACTCGTCTTTAATATTCTGTGCGGCAATACCGACGACCATGCGGCGTTTTGGGACGGTAAAGCACTAACCATGACGCCTGCTTATGACATTTGCCCACAAGGTCGCACAGGTAATATGGCTTCTCAGGCCATGCTCATATCCGGCGACAATAATCTGAGCCAACTCGCGACCTGCCTTGAGACTGCGCACAACTTTCTTCTTTCTGAAGAAGAAGCCCGCGAAATATTCGGCGCTCTGGCTGCCGCAATCGAGCAGAATTGGGACGCTGTCTGTGCAAAAGCCGAGTTGAATGAGGTGGATAAGAAACTTCTCTGGAAACGTCAGTTTCTAAATCCCTATTCGGTTGAGCAATAGGCATGAACTTTGTGGATCCTATTCGAAGATCCGATAGGGTAAACACGCTTTTATTAGGGCTTATATCTATGTTTTCATCTCAAAGTATAACCCGCCGCTACAAAGGCCGGCTCCCTTTCAGGAGCCGGCCTGTTTTGTAAGAAAACGATCACGCCATCAATTTTCAGCAGGCAGTTCCATGGTCTTGGAAATTTTGAGTCGGCTTTCTAAAAAGATATGCAATACCACCCCGACCCCTAACCCCCAGGCAGCGCCGTGCATGGCAAGGACCACTGCCATGGTGCCGGCAACTCCCAGTTGAATGGGTTCTTTGATCTGCTTGAATGCCGTGATGATGCACAGGTATCCTGTGACCACCATGGTCAGTGAAAGACCGATGGGCAGGAAGGGTTTGAAAAAACTGACCAGGGGCAGGATGAACAGGGCAATAAAGCCTGCGATCCAGAAGGTACCGCTGCCGCTGAATATGGAATCCATGGCAGGTCTGCCCTGGCGATAACGATCCGCAACAGTGGCCGTAACCGCTGTCCATATGGGACCGGCAAGCCCCGGGTACGGGGCAAAAAAGGAATGAATCACATTTCTGATCCCTGTGATGATATGGATCCGGTCCGTATCAATATCCACATGTTCATCCGGCCGGCTCTCTTCGCAACTGGCCTTGACCAGCGCCGTGCCTACGATCACATCTCCACTGCGGACACTTAGAGCAAAGGGTATGCCAAATATATGTTTTTGCACTAACCATTTGATTACACATTATTTTTTGCATCTCTTTCAAAAAGATGACATCAACCATTCCTGCGGCGGATTTTTTTTGAAGGCTTTTTCATACAAGAATCGAAAACACGGTTGCGGGAGAGGTTAACGACGGCATAGACATTGCCACAGGCCTTATCCTTAATAATGGAATATCCAGGCATTCATGCCCCTTTTATCTTGGTGCAGGAAAAACCCTTCACCCTCCCCTTAAAGCGAAACTCAGTCTAACACCCTGGTTTTCAATAGAAAACCCACAGGGTTGCACTTTAACCATTGAATTATAAATTTAGTGTAGGGTTTTTCATACGAATACTTTCTTTTTTCCATTCCGGTTCCAAACATACCACATCCTGATTTTCTCTTTATTTTCGGCTACTTAGCATTGACATGGCCAAACAAGATGTTGTTATTGATTTAAAGTGAAGGAAAAAACCTTCGCCTTAAGACAAATGTCCAGTATTCTTTTTTCACCCCAGACACACCCACGCCAAAAACAGCCCATCATTTCAGATGCTTATCGCCCAATTCTTCATATGGTATTGGTTTTGCAATTAAGGCTAATCGTTGCTCCACCAAATTTTTTAAGTAAAAAGCTGCTGAATCGGAAGGTCAGTGTAATTGACAGGGCGAAGCTATGCATAAATTTTTTAAACAGAGGAAAATACTGAAAAAACACATGCAGAATAATCAGCTGATACAGATTGTAAGACCTGGTTTGTTTTTACTTGTTCTATTTTTTCTCATGGCTGCTGTGTCTTCAACTCTTCAAGCAGACGGATTGCCCCCGGCATCAAATCAATTGGCATTGTACCCCTATTCTTATCACCAGGATTTTGAAACAGAGGATCCCTTCAGGAAATGGAAAAGCAATGGATCGTTTAAAATAAATTATAAGGGGCTTACATCTGAACGATCAACATCAGGGAGCAAATCTTTTAAAATTGATATTACATTTGGCACAGCAACCTATGTGTACTGGAAAATACCAATGACCGTACCTTTAGAAGGGAAATTGGATTTTTCGGGTGATATTTTTGTATCCAATATAAACAATGCCGCAGCAGCCCTTGGGGCCAATATTGATCTTTCTCCCTTCCCTCGTTCAGGTGTGACAATACTGCCTAAGCAAAACAAAGCGTCCGACATGTGGAAAACGCAGCGAATCAACCTCATTGATGCGGGTCTTTCCAAAGCCACGGTCCAGACCGGTAAATACCTTGGAGATGGGACACCACTGGATGTAGGAATCTACACCGATAAAATCGGTTTGTTCCTGTTTGGAAAAAAAGGATCTTCTATCACCGTTTATATTGACAATATCATGGTCAGTGGCAGGGTTCCCGACAATGAAGAATACAAAGAACAGTCTGAAAACGCATGGCGATCCTATAAAACCAGGAATGATAATGAAATAGACACACTTGTCAAACAAATAGGAAATCTTGAGGACAAGCGCGTTAAAACGCTGTTACAGCCCTATGCAAACAGAGGGTATATCTTTGCTGACGAATATGATGAACTCAAATTAATTGCAGCCGATTTAAACTACAGGGTTTCGTATTGGAACAACAATCAAGATATAGCGACTTTCCCCTTAGACCCTTTAACAAACAGAAAAATTCTGCCGTATATGTATCCGGTTCCGGCATTTCCCGGATCTGTTCTTCAGATCAACGCAACTCCGGGTGAATATGAGCCTGCCTCCTTTGTCATTAGGGCCCAAAAAAACATAGAGAATTTAGCAATCTCGACCAGTGATTTTCTTTCCGAGACAGGAAACAAAATATTGGCAAAAGCTGTTGATATTCGTCTGGTCAAGTGCTGGTACCAGGCAGGGGCAACTGATGTCAAAAAAGAAAGAAGAAGATATTTAACACCTGAGCTGCTGTTAAAGGATGATTCACTTATAAGAACCGACATTAGAACCCAAACAAACTTTCTTAAAGTTCTCGTCGACAATCAGGAACAATACATTGATATTTCCCATAAAAACGCAACCATACCTGAGAATGCCTTGATCTATGATTCCCAGTCCCTTCTGCCTTTTGATTTAAAGGAAAACGAAAACAAACAGATATGGCTGACCTTCAACATCCCTAAGGATTCACAGCCAGGCCGGTACATTGGGAAAATCCATATTCAGGGAGATGCAATATCTGCCGGCCCTGTATCCGCAACCCTTGAGATGCAAATCACGGTTCTTGATTTCACGCTTCCCAAGCCCAGTCTTGAGTATTCCATTTATTATACCGGCAAGCTTGTGACACATCCTGTCGGTGTGACATCTGAGTATAAAAACTTAACCCAGTACCAACATGAGATGAACAATCTGAAAACCCATGGCATAGCGTCAGCCACCATTTATCAGACACTTGACAAAAGGCCGGATACAGCGCTTCAGATAAGGGCTGCGACCGGGATATCAGGTGCAAATCTATATGTCCTAGGCACCAAGACTTCCCATCCTGTGGATGACAACCCATTGGAACGCCTTACAGGTGATGTATTGAAATGGATGCAATATGCCCGGCAGTTTCAATATGAAAATGTGTATATCTACGGAATCGATGAAGCAGGTACAGAAGTAATATTATCCCAGAGAAAGGCATGGGAAGCTGTGCATCAGGCAGGGGCAGGCATATTCGTTGCCAGCCCCAAAAATGGTGTGGATGTCGCAAACGGGTTATTGAATATCGGGGTTCTCAACAGATCTTTGGACCCTGATGCTGCGGAAAACTGGCATTTGAACGGGGCCAGGGTGTTTTCATACGGAAATCCCCAGGTTGGTGTTGAAAACCCAGCAATATACCGGCAGAACTACGGCCTTGATTTGTGGATTGCAGGATATGACGGGGCCATGAATTTTGCCTATCAGTATGGAATGGGCCATATCTGGAATGATTTTGACCATGAAAGATACCGTGACCATGTGTTTGCCTATCCTGTGAGCAATGGAGTTATCGATACCATCCAATGGGAGGGATTTCGTGAAGGTGTTGACGACGTAAGATACCTTACAAAACTGCTTTTGCTGGATCCTGCCTCAGAAGAATCGATACGGATATGGTTGCGCAAATTAAAAAAGGACGGCCTGTCAATGGGCCAGATCAGGGATCGGCTAATTCAAAGATGCAGGCAATATTTATAAAAGGCCCCTATGTCAGATATCGCAGGAATTATAAACCTGAACCATACGGTACAGGCAAGTGCACAGGACTTAAAATCGATGCTTAAGGCTATGGCACCTTTGGTAAAGACAGATAAGATTGGAATGACAGGTATGCACACCGTTGCAATGCCGGACGGTTCGGCTGCGGCCGGAAAAACGGTATGCAGTGAGCAGTCCTACGAAAAAGAGGCCTGTGATATTTTTATGGTCGGCGAAATCTATAATGATGCTGTTTTCAAGGGGGACTCTCCTGAGACCTTTCTGCTGAAAAGGTATCGTACTCTGGGTGCTGAAAACTTTGCAAAAGGAGTAAACGGTTCTTTTTCAGCTGTCATCATGGACCATGCAAACAAAACGGTCTTACTGGTTACAGACCATATGAATTCCTGTCCCCTCTATTTTGCAATTATTAGAGACCAATTGTTTTTTGCCTCCCAGGTAAAAGGTCTTTTGGCAGTAGAATCCATCCCCCGGGAACCCGACACAAAGGCACTTTTCTCTCTTTCAACAGCAGGATGCATATTAGGCAGGGAAACCATCTGCAAAAGCATTAAAAAAATGGACTATGCCACGGTTTGCCGTATCAAAAACGAGAGAATAGATCACATCCCCTATTGGCGGTTCACAATTGATCCTGAAGACGACAAAGGCAAGAGCCACTATCTGGACGGTATGTCAGACCATATTAGGACGGCTGTTAAAAGACAGACCCCACAAGGAGAATCTATTGCCGTCATGTTGAGCGGCGGATATGACTCAAGGGGGATTCTGGCTGCCATGGCAGATGTTAAAAGTGTGCAGGCCATATCCTTAACAAGCGGCAGATCAGATAATGCATTGGGTGATTGTGCTGTTGCCAAAAAAATTGCAGCTTACCTTGAGATTGATTTTTCCACTATGCGTTACGATGCTTCCAACTTTGAAAAGGCAATGCAGGAATCGGTTTATGCCTCTGACGGCGCTGCAGGTTTTGTTTTTGAGAATGTCTGGCAGGATATACGCCGGAAAACAAAGGCCCGAACGTTAATATTTGGGGATACAAGCATGCTGGGCTCAAAAGACCGACTAACCAGACATGACGATATTCCGGATCTCCTTGAGCTGTCGGTTTTAAGCCGGATGACCTTTCTGGCGCCTTTCATCAACCCCTGTTTTTCAAATGAGTTTGCCATCCATGCCGAAAACATTTCCCATGCCCTGATGCAGGGCGCAAAAGACAAAAACAGATGGGATAGTTTTTATGAACTGTACTATGAAAACAGGCTGATTCATTTTCTATTGCCCAGAAGAAAAATAATAACCGGGCATGGCCTGAATGTCAGAAATCCCCTGCTGGATCTGGACCTGATCAATTTTGTCAGAATATTGCCGGTAAAGTATCGAAAAGAGAAGTTACTTTTTAAACAGTGTGTCCTGACAATAAATCCATCCCTTTTAAATATCCCTTTGGCCGATAAAAACGAAACCATCAATTACCACCCCTTCCTTGCCAAGGCTGAACAGGATTATTCAAGCATCTCGACTCTTTTCTTTAATGACAACCCGCTTTTTAATCATTATTTCAATGACAGGGCGATGAAAGCCCTTGTAAAAAAAGTAACGGATTCATCTTCCGGGACCTGTCACACATCAAAGACCCATTCAAACAATTTTCGCAGGATGATTCCCAGACCTGTAAAAAAAATCCTGCGAAATTTCTGGCATGCCAGGCCAATGTGCAATGACGTACAACTCCTTTTGAACATGATGGCCGTGGCCATGACCTTAAAGCATTTCTATCATTTTAAGGGAGAGAAGATTGGGATGGAAAAAGCTCCAGACTGTTTCCGATCTGCAAAGGCGGTTTAATGATTGCTAAAAGACCTGATAAACAATACCTTTCCGGAATTTTCTACTCCTTATTGGCAAATGGCGCATCAATCCTCGGGGGACTTTTAACCATTGCAGTGGCATCCCGCTATCTTAACCAACAAGACCTGGGTATTTATTATATTATTCTTATGATCGCCAATCTTGGCATCGCATTTGCCGGAATCGGAGGCAGGTCTGCCATTATTAAATATCTATCCTGTTCAAAAGATAAAGAGACAACCGCAAATATACTCATAACCATAAGGATTACGGCAATTTTAATTGTGACAATTGGGCTTGGAATTGCCCTGTTTTTTTTAGAACGGATATGGCCAGGAACATCTTTGGATTCAATAAAATGGATAATTCTTCCCATGGTTGCCATGGAAATTATTAATAACTCCGGTATGTCCATGCTGGCAGGCTTTGGCAGGTTTAAAAAATTTGCATTGCTTCAGGGAATAAGAGGGGTGCTTGCCGGGGGCATGGCAATATCATGGCTTTTAATGGGATTTGGTCTTGCCGGAATATTATGGAGTACCTTAGCTGTTAACCTGTTTATCAATATCGCCATATGGAATCTTCTTCCGATCAGGTTTCGCCTGGTATGGGATTATTCTAAAATACTGGAAATACTCAAGTTCGGCGGCATTCTCTATATTGCCTATTTAATATCAATTCTGACGGCCAGGACAGCGGAAGCAATGATTATATCCTTTCTCGGACCTGCATCTGTTGCCATTTACGGCAATGCAATGAGATTTCCCAATCTGCTTTTAAGACTGTTTGAGGCTATTCGGCCGATTATCCTCCAGTTTTTTTCTTCAAAGGAAAATCATACGGAATCGCTTGCACCTTTAAAGATGGCATCCATCAGCATGTCGTTTGTTTCAAGCCTGCTGATTGTTTTTGCAAGGCCCTTAACCATACTGCTGTTTTCCAGGCAATACCTGTCATGCGTTCCCCTGACAAGGCTGCTGTGTTTCTGGGTGGTTTTAAGTCTTATCAACTTTTTTTTGGTCATTCAGCTGACCGGCAGGTCTATGGTTTCAAAACTGGTATGGCTCAACGCGCTTCAATTTATTCTGGTCATAGGAGGGCATCTGTTGCTCATCCCCGTTTACGGGGTGTTTGGCGCTGCACTGTCAATTACAACGGCCGTTTTCTTTACGGTACCGGTTTCATCCTGGTTCCTGGCAGAAAAAAATACCCATAACACAGCCAGGATTATTATGGCGTGTTTTCGACCGATACTGCCCCTGTTTGTTTTATTCATAATTGTGCAGACAACGGAACCGCTACTAACCTTATCTGTCATATATTGGCTGATATTTGCAGGAACTCTTTTTTGCATAAAGGCAATTCCCATGGATGAGATTAAATACGCCATAAAAAGTTCATCAGGCTTAAAAAAGCCGCAAATGGATAAAACATGACAACAACCCCTTTAAC
>PIVQ01001941.1 GCA_003354055.1 Desulfobacteraceae bacterium
GTTCCGGCGGACATCCGGTTACCGTATCCACGGTTTCAAACCGGATATTGGAAGGGATAAGAAATGCCCTTTCCGGTTCCCCCTTTAACGCCTGCATCATAAAATCGGTCCATATGGGAGCAGCCCCCCGACCACCGGTGATTCCGACTCGGCGCTTGTCCTTCAATTTTTGTTTTCTGTCAAACCCCGTCCATACGGATGTGCATAAGGAAGGAGTAAATCCGGTGAACCAGGCATCATTGAAATCGTCTGTTGTCCCGGTTTTGCCGGCTGCCGGCCGTTTGAATCCCATCCGGCGGACAGACCTTCCTGACCCCACGTCCACAACCGCTTCCATCATATCCACGACCTGAAAGGCCAGGGCAGGATCCAGGACCTTGCGGTCCTTGACAATGCTCTCAAAAATCACCCGTCCTCTGGCATCTTCCACCCGCCAGAACATAAACGGGTCATGGCGGACTCCCAGGTTGGCCAGGGTTGAAAATCCGGCCGCCATATCATAGACCGTGACACCGG
>PIVQ01001050.1 GCA_003354055.1 Desulfobacteraceae bacterium
AGCTCAACCTGACCAAGACGCCGGATACGGGTATTGCCGTCATAGGCGACGGACCTGCGGCAGTTACCATTGCAGATGCTGTTGCATCCCAGGGATATCCCGCCTACCTGTTTGGCTCAGAAACGGATCTTCCCCAGGGTGTCGAAGATATGAGTTCCGCCAAGATACTTGCAGTGGACGGCACTATCGGGAACTTTTCCATTTTCCATGAAGCCAACGGGACCAAGACCACCTTGAACTGCGGGGCCATTATATCAGCTCCACAGCCGTTACAGAACTCGCATACAGATGCGTTCAAAAACGCCATGGGACTTGCTGAATTTTTAAGCCTTAAGCCTGCGGACTGCCCGGATAACACCCTGATCCTTCTGGACTACTTCGGCCCTGAATTCAAGGCCCCGGCCAGACAGGCCCTTGTTGCGGCCCTGGCCGCAAAAGAGACCGGCAAACAGGTCGATTTTCTCATGAACAAAATGCTGGTCCACGGCCCCACAGGCCAACAACTCTACGACCAGGCCAGAAAAGCTAACATCCGTTTCCTGCGGTATGAAACAGCAACGGATGTGAACATCCAGCCAGGTGACACAGGATTTAAAATCACATTAAAAGAAACCACCCTGCCCGGACATGAGCTTACACTTGGCGTTGATACCCTTGTGATACCGGATACCACTGACGCGTCTCCGGAATTTGCCGACCTGTCCCGGCTGCTGAACCTGGGACTGGATATTGAAGGATTTCTTCAGCCGGCCAACGTACGCCACCGCCTGGTTCAGAGCCAAAGAAAGGGAATCTTCTTTGCAGGCCCCGGCCACGACGACATAGACGAGACGGATCTGGCCCTGGAAATCCGGGCCATTCTGGCAGCTATTGCAACAAGGCCGCCGGAAAACGAATCATGCGGCCCTGTAACCGTCGGCCCTGTAAACGTTAATGAAAAAAAATGTGCCAAATGCCTGACCTGCTACCGGGTCTGCCCCCACGGCGCCATTATCCTGAATGATAAAAGCCGGCCACAGATTATTGAGGCTGCCTGTTTTGCATGCCAGGCATGCGTATCCAACTGCCCGGCCTATGCCATTGAATCCAAAGGTCTTGCCAATGAAGATCTGGCAGAACGTGCAGAAAAGGGCCGAACCCTTGTCCTGGCCTGTGAGCGCTCGGCAGCCCTGGCTGCTGAAACCTTGCCCGACACAACAGACCTTGTGAAGATTCCCTGTGCCTGCAGAATCAGCTCGGACATGATTCTCAAGGCATTAATAAACGGGGCCCGCCGGGTAATTATCAGCGGGTGCCACGAAGGTAACTGCAGGTCCGGAGACGGATCAGCCATTGCCGGTAAAAGCGTGGATGCCGTATTAAACCTTCCGGGTATCCCTGCGGGCAAGGCGGTATGGCAGCCCGTGGCAGCCAACGAACCTAAAACCTTTGCCAGGCTTGTTTCAACGAAACCCCAAGGATGAGGATAAAATGACACATTTACACGTGAATAAAGATTCTGAATTGGCCCGATTCCTGGACAAACTCGGAACGGGCGATAATATATCCGAATGCCTGACCTGCGGGGCATGCAACTCAAGATGTACCTGGTTTGACGGTGAAGGCGGCCCCATGCCCAGGCAGATGATCCGTATGGCAGCCCTGGGACTGGACGAGCAACTCATCAAAAGCGGGATGCTCTGGGACTGCCTGGTCTGCAACCGCTGTACGGAAAGTTGCCCCATGGGTATTACCATGGATGTGGTGGTGCGTAAGGCAAGAAGTCTGTCCAAAGCCAACGATCTTATCCCCGAAGATATTCAAAAAGGGATAAAAAACCGGCTGGAGTTAGGGGATGTTAACGGCCTGACCAAGGAAGAGTTTGTGGAGACCGTTGAATGGGTCTCTGAGGAGTTTGTGGATGAGGTGGAAGATGATGAGGCTGAAATTCCCCATGATCGCGAAGGATGTAGATACCTATACCTTCCCAACCCCAGAGAACTTGGTATCAACCTGCTTCACCTGACCGCCATGGCAAAGCTATTTTATGCCACGGGAGAAAGCTGGACCATGTCCTCCTATCATACGGATGTGACCAACTGGGGATACTTTGTGGGCAAGGATGATATTGCCGAACGCAT
>PIVQ01001942.1 GCA_003354055.1 Desulfobacteraceae bacterium
AAATACGAATGGTACAATTCTCACTTTACATAATGATCAACTGCCAAATATGCATAATGTGCAATAAATAATGTTGAGTTTTGCTAGTGAATAACATAATAATTGATAATAGATTATGAGATCCAATAATAATGAGATGATTGATGTATTTTTGATGGTGTTGGTAACTTTTTATGGTATATTATATTTCTAGATAAAGAAGACAGAGTAATTTCATTAATGTAATTACGATAATACTATATACAATAAGACAATACTTTAGGTGGTAGTGTTAATGAAAATAGAGTATTATTTAAATTTTATAGATTCAATATTCATAGCATGTAATTTAATAGATATTCATTAATTTCTTCATTCTCATTAATTCGTTTTGTATTAATATTACGATCAGCATTAATTTAGTTATTTTGGTTTAGTGGCAGAAAATACAAAATTAGTTTATTAGATTCGTTATGCTCTTTATTTTATTGACTTTCACTATATTTTTATCTTCAAGTATATATATTATTTACTAT
>PIVQ01001943.1 GCA_003354055.1 Desulfobacteraceae bacterium
ACAAAAAACAAACCGGTCTACAATATTACAAAATTCGGCCTGCGGGCCCTGAGCCAGTCCATTTCCGCGGAGGGGGAAGGCAAGATCAGATCCTTTACAGTGAGTTCAGGATTTGTCAAAACACCCCTTGCCCTGAACCAGGTGGTTGCCCAGGCGGAACAGCGGGGTATCTCAACGGATGAGGTCATGCGGGATGTGATGATGGGCAAGTCCAGGGTAAAGGAAATGATGACGCCTATGGAGGTGGCCAACCTCTTTATCCACGGGTTTTCCCGCTTCTCCAAATACCTGGTGGGCGGAGACCTTCTCTTTGACGGAGGCATGGTGTTAACCTATTAGAAAACACTTGATATCGACACTTGAATGGTTAATACTATCTGGCTTAAGGTTTACATGAAGAAAGACGAAGCAAAAGATTATGACCATACCCATCAAGCCCATAAAACCCAAACGCATCTCAGATCAGGTCTTTGATCAGATCAGGGAATTGATTTACCGGGGCACACTCAAGCCCG
>PIVQ01001051.1 GCA_003354055.1 Desulfobacteraceae bacterium
TTATTATTTTCAATTAATCCTTGTACTTTAGTCATATCATCTAATGATTGAACTTCCTCAAAGATTTTTGAAGCAACAGCAAAGATTTTATCCTCATTGAATACACTTCTAATATTAGTAATTTCCTCAATGATTTCTTCACTATTAATGAAATTTACAAAAATATTTTTAATTTTTTCAATATTATCTTCACTCATTAATTTATCTGATAAAGTTTTTACCATAGGATTTTCTAATAAAGAATTAACCATATTCATTTGACCCTCAGGTAATTGATCAGCCATAGCAGATTTAAGCATATCTTCAAGTGATCCATTTTTTGAATTGAATTGTTTTCCTAATGTTTTTTGTAATTGTTGACGAACTCCTTTCTTCTTTAACATTTTTTGCATTTTCTTTGAACCTAACATTTTCTCCATATTAGTTTCAGTATGAGAACAATTATCTCCACATTTATGAGTATCTTGTTTACCAATACCCATTAAGATATCTTTTGATTGTTCATATACTTTTTGTAAAGTATTAGATACAAATTTTTGATCTGAACTAGACATACCATCAAAAGTTGATATGATACTTGTATTTGTGAAAAACTTTAATTTTTTAAAGTCACTGGAGTTTGTTTCAAAATCATTATGTAAAGTAGTTAAACGTTTATCGTTAAATTGTAATAATCCATATAATTTAGCTAGTTTTGAAAACTTCTTTGAGGTGGTATCGTTTTTCTGTAATAATAGAAAGATTGATACTAATTTATGGTTGATGGTTGTTGAAGTCATATTATATTATAGATTTATATAATATAATATTCTTAATCAATTTTATAAACTTTAATTTATAAAAGAATATTTCTAATATCTTGATTAATATCTGTTAGGCAATAACAAAACTTTTTATCAGGTAATCTATCATAATATCTTGAAGTAATACGATGAAAATATAAAAGTTTCATTTGTTTATTTAAATTACATTCTCCCAAAGTTCTAACACATTTCTCATTTTGATAAATTGATTCGGTGATATCTCCAAAATTACCACATTTAATACAAAATGTAGAAAATCTATAATCATATGAATGCCACTTAATTTTTCGTATGATTCTTGCATTTCCAAGTTCACTATTATCAAATTGATAAGTAGTTTTAAACTCTTTAATAACTTTTTTATAATTTTCACTAACTTCTAACTGTTCCTTATAATTATCAACGATATTTTCTAAATCTTTTGGTAATAAATCCATATATAATTACTTATTATAAATATTTTTTTATTTAGTATATTTATATATAATAAAATCTTTTTTATAAAAGTTATAAATCTTTTCTTTTAAATCTTCATTTAAGAAATATTCATATTTTGGAATTGTTTTATCAAATTGATTAAAATAATCAGCTGTTTTATTATAAACTTTTTCAGTATGATTAATTTGTGTTTTATAGTGACGACTAATAATTTCTTTATTATAATTAATAAAGTTCTGTGTAAATCCTTGTTCATCAAAGAATTCTTTGATTGGTTTAATATTTTCTAATTTCATAATGTTATTTTTAGGCATATTTAAATGATAACAATAAGATTGTGGTTTAAAGTGCTCATCCATAGCATTATAATTTTTATGTAAGATTACATAATTAACAAACTCTTCAAATGTTACTCTCCGTTTATCATTAAAATCTCTACGATAAAAATGCATAATCTTTTTACAGAATTGTAAATAGTTATAATTATTACCTAATATTTTATCAACATAACCACTAACTAATCTTTTATAAGGATCTCTAATAATAGTAATAAACTTATAATTTTGTTGTGTAATAAAATAACGAATGTGGTGAGGATTATGAATAATATTTTGCGACATCTTATTCCAAATATCCATCTCTTCTTGAAAAATATTTTCATCTTTTAGTAATAAATATCTTAAACTCTCACAACCATTCTTAGCAATATGAGTAATAATAGTTTTTCTTTTATGTGAAATATAGTAATACATTCTAATATATTATTATACAATTTTTAATTTTAAATTTAATTATCTAAATCGTTTTTCATTTGTATTATATCAATAACTAATTGCTTCTCTTTAATTTTATCTATCAAAATATCATATAAATCAA
>PIVQ01001944.1 GCA_003354055.1 Desulfobacteraceae bacterium
TCCTTATTTTCGGATAGTATTATTTTGTCCGGTTCTTTTCAGCAAACCGGTCTGAGCAACAGGCAGACATACCCGTATTCCGCTCCATAGGTTCTGCCGATTTCAACTTCATGGGTCATATTTTCAAAGGCCTGTGTCATCCCGATTTTTTCCACAGCCCGTGTCACACAGGCTTCCATGTCATCGTAAAAGTTTGTCCAGTCCTGTTGGGGTAAAATAAACTCAGTTACAACCTCATACCCCAGATCCCGGGCTTCCTGTTTCCGGGTGGCAGCATCGGTCATTCCGGGATATTCGATCTGGAAATAGTCCGCACATGGGCCGGATGGATTGTCCGTCAGCCAGACCGCATCGCTGACAAAAAGATATCCTCCGGGCCGGATATAAGATTTCCAATCCGCCAATGCCTTCTTAAATCCCATAAAATAGGCACTGCCCTCGGACCAGATCAGATCAAAGTTTGAATCCGGAAAGTTCATCTCAGACATACTCATGTTTTCAATCCTGATCCGGTT
>PIVQ01001945.1 GCA_003354055.1 Desulfobacteraceae bacterium
GGGGGGGCAGGCGCCTAAGGTATGGTTGATAACTGGGGTGAAGTCGTAACAAGGTAGCCGTTGAGGAATCAGCGGCTGGATCACCTCCTTTCTAAGGAAAGATATTAGTAGTTTTAAAAACGCTCAAATCAGACACACTGGCCAATTTTGAGAGATCAAAACGGTGAAATTAAGTAACCGGATGTCTCATTGTTCTTTGACAATTTGTTGTAGTAGTAAATAATATCAAAATGCGCAGTTGCTGTAACAGGCAACTGATTTATATATAAGCAGAGACGTTTGATTGTTGAATCATTCGAATCTGGTTATTAACGATCAAATTTTAGTAAAATTCAAGGCGCAGGTTTTCGACCCGCCCGAGGCGACCTACTGGTCGTCGACAAAGGGGAGAAAAACTGCAACGAAGAATTTTGCAAAATTTGAGAAGTTAATATGTTCGCATCAAAGCGTTTAAACTTATTTGTGGAATTATAGTGGCTAAGCTACTAAGAGCAAACGGTGGATGCCTTGGTGTC
>PIVQ01000280.1 GCA_003354055.1 Desulfobacteraceae bacterium
CCGTTGAACAGGAGATCGTGGAACTTAGTATCCTTGATGGTGGGAAAGCCGATGCCGAAGATGGTGTAGATGCCTGAGGCCACAAAGTACTGGCCGATAGCCAGGGCCTTTTCACTCATCCATTCCGGAGCGCAGCCAGCCACCGGGAGATCTGCAAGGCTGTTGCCAAGACCACCTGCCTCAACCATGGCTGAGGCCGCAATCAGGATCCTGGTATTGTCCACACAGGATCCTAAGCCCAGTACCGGGGGCATGCCCACGGTTTCGCAGACCTCTGCCAGGCCGGGACCTGCCAGGGGAGCTGCTTCAGGTGTGAGAAGACCGGCCTTGGCCAGAGCAATTTGGGAACACCCGGTCTGGAGAACCAGGACATCGTTTTTGATCAATTCCTTTACCAGGGCCACATGGACCGAATCCTGCTGAACCTTGGGGTTGGTACAGCCGACGACCCCTGCCACCCCCCGGATTCTGCCGTTGATAATGTTTTCATTCAGGGGAGAGTAAGAGCCCCTGAAGGAACCGCCCAGCATATATTCGATGTACTCATGGGTAAATCCGTGTACACCTGTCTGGATAATCTGCGGGATTTCAACGGGGTGCTTTCTATCGGCATACCGGGTAATGGCTTTGGTCAGGATCTGGTCGGTACAGGTTCTGGGGTCGTGTTCTTCAAACTCAATATGGGTGGCACCTTCAATATGGCACCTGGGGTTGGTGGTGATTAAATGGGTATCATAGCATCTGGCCACTTCAGCCAGACCCTGTTTGATACACTGGATATCAACGACCATCGCATCCACGGCGCCTGTTACAATCACAGCCTCTGTGGATCCGAAGTTCCCTGCATGGGGCACCCCGTGGCGGGACATCATTTCAGCACCGGAACAGCACATGCCAACCAGGTTGATGCCCTTGGCCCCTTTGGCCTTGGCCTCTTCAATATAAAATGACTCTCCCACGGCAGCCAGCATGCCTTCGAACATGGCAGGCTCATGGCCGTGGACAATGATGTTCACATGATCTTCCTTGAGTACGCCCATGTTCACATCAGCCAGGGTGGGAGACGGGGTGCCGAACATGATGTCGGAGAGTTCCGTTGCCACCATGGAGCCGCCCCATCCGTCCGCCAGGGCCGTCCGGCTGATCTGTTTGATCAGATTGTTATAGTCCTGATCACATCCGATATGGGTCCGGCTCATAAGCTCCATGACCTCAACCATGGCGCCCCTGGGCACAATACCGTCTTTGCGCCACTGTTCTAACGTGGCTTCGGGCACCCGTTTGGTAAAGGGCATTTCTCCGTCCACATTGGAAAAGGTCTTTTCCAGCTCATCGCACAGCTCTTTGGCAACGTCATAGACCTCCCGGCCTTCGGTCTCAATGCCGATTGATGTGGCCACCCGTTCCAGTTTAAGGGTATCGTCAATGGCAAAATCTTTGGTCTTTCCCTCCACAATACTTCTGAACAGACCCAGGATGTGGCGGCCGTGATCATTGTGGGATGCAGATCCTGTTGCCACGTTCCGGCCGAAGTTCCTGGCCATGATGGTATCGATGGTGGCCCCGCAGACCCCGACTTTCTTATACGGATCTTTTGGGTTCAAACGGCAGGGCCCCATATAACAATGCTTGCAGCAGGCAGATTCTACACCGATGGGACAGGGTTTCATATCATATCCGCGGTCAAGGTCTAAGGTAACCCCGTCCCGCCGCGCCTTATCCAGCATCTGCCTTGTTGCTTCGCAAATGGTCCGTTCTGATGAGGGAACCTGTTTTTTAATGGATTTATCGGCCATATCTACCTCCTTCAAGAAACTATCAAGTATGAATATTAAAGGCGTTTATCAACACAGGGGGAAGCAAAGGAAAAAAAGATACAGCATGGCTTCGCCCTGGTATTGAAAGAAACCCCTTTACCGGGATATTAAGACTAAATAAATGATCCTGAGGTGGTGAATTTTATTCCGGAAAAATATGGCGCTCCTGTGGAACTCCTATGTTGTTTCGGCAATATCATCTTTGATTTTCTACGGCTGGCAGAGACCCCTTCTATCTCCGTCCTTTGGAACTGCCTTTTTTATCGGTCTGTTGAAAGCGTGCTCTTGAGCGGGATACTTTTTTCCCGGCCTTTCCTTTTTTCTGGCCGGATTTGGATTGGGGCTTCGCTTTTGGTTTTCTTCCCTTGGATTCTGACTTCTGTTTTGATGCTTTGCGTTTGCTGACCAGTTCTTTTATCTTCTTGTCTGCCTTTTTTTCACTGGCGGAGTCATCGGGCCGCAGCAGAACATAATCCGGGACAACACCCCCGTGGGTAAACCCGCCGACGTCTTCCTTTGGGATCTTCTGATTCAGCAGTTTTTCAATGGCCGCAAGATTGGGTTTTTCAGCATGGCTGACAAGTGATACGGCAATGCCGCTCTCGCCTGCCCTTCCGGTACGGCCGATGCGGTGAATATAATCTTCCGGCATTCCGGGCATATCATAGTTGACCACATGGGGCAGGTTGGTTATATCAAGCCCCCTGGCAGCCACATCCGTTGCCACGAGGATGCGGAGCTCCCCTTTTTTGAACTCGTTAAGGGTCCGCGTTCTGAACGACTGGCTCTTGTTGCCGTGGAGGGCGGCGGTTGAGATTCCCTTTTCGGACAGTTTCGCCGTCAGCTTGTTTGCCCCGTGTTTGGTGCGGACAAAGATCAGGGCCTGGTTCCAGTTCTCCTTTTTAATCAGATGGATGAGCAGAGCCCGCTTATCGGTCTGTTCCACCATATGCACCTTTTGGATAATGGATTCAGCCGCTTTTATCTTAGGGGCGACCTCAATATATTCAGGGTCGTCCAGCAAGATCCCCGCAAGATCCCGGATCTCCTGGGTGTAGGTGGCGGAAAACAGCATGGTCCTGCGGTTTTCAGGGACCCGTTCAAGGATATGGGAAATTTCTTCTTTAAATCCTAAATCCAGCATTCGGTCTGCCTCGTCAAAAACCAGAAACTCGATATGGGAAAGATTCAGACCTCTGTATTCGGTAAGATCCAGAAGCCTTCCCGGTGTGGCCACAAGGATATCAATACCCCGTTTAAGCCGGTCGATCTGGGGAGCGATGTTTACCCCTCCGTAAACCACTGTGCACCGAATGGATACCCGTCTTCCATAGGCCTTGAAACTCTCTCCCACCTGGAGGGCAAGTTCCCGGGTCGGGGCCAGAACAAGGGCTCTCGGATGTCTCTTGTTGACCTTTTGACGGCTTAAAATATCAACCAGCGGAAGGGCAAAGGCATCTGTTTTACCCGTTCCTGTCTGAGCCCGGGCAAGAATATCGTGGCCCTTGAGTATCTCCGGAATGACCCGGGTCTGAATGGGGGTGGGGGCTGTGTAACCCTTGGATTTAATCGCTTTAAGCAAGTCGACCTGAAGGTCAAAGTCATCAAATGACATATAATATCCTGAATAATTTCTTGATTTTAAGTTTTTAGTACCAGAAGACTTATAACATTTTTTCGTGAAGTTGAAAATCCCTATCGCCGGGTTCTGAAACGGGCGTCCCCGGCTTCAATCTGGTTAAAGATCTCTATGTAGGCGTCATACCGTTCCCGGGCAATATCGTTGCTCTCAATCAGGGCTGACACGGTGCATCCCGGTTCAGTGCGGTGGCGGCAATCCCGGAAACGGCAGGAGCCGGGCATGACGTTTTCAAATCCGGGGAAAACCTCAGCAAGATGCTCTGTGGTGATATCTACCAGTCCGAACTCGTTGAACCCCGGGGTATCAACAAGTTCACCGCCACCCGGCAAAGAGTGAAGGGAGGAAACAGTGGTGGTATTGCACCCCCTTTTCCCGGCTTCATAGATCTCTCCCACCTTGAGGTCTAGTGTGGGGCAAATGGTGTTGAGCAGGCTGCTTTTACCGACCCCTGTGATGCCCACAAAAAAAGCCCGCAGACCCTGCCCCAGAAATGATGTCAAGGCATCAAGCCCCTGTCCTGTCATCGCGCTCACAACAAAGATATCCAGAATGTCGGCATAGGTGTCGGTGAGTTTTGCAATAAATGCATCAGCCTCCTCAAGATCCACCTTGTTGATTATCAGCACAGGGGTCAGGTCCGCCTGTCTTGCGGAAATAATGGACTGGTCAATATATCCGGGAGTCGGCAGGGGCATGGGAGAAACCACCACACCGAGAACATCCAGGTTGGCACCGACGATGCGGACACTGCCCCGGGAATTTCTCCGGCAAAGTTCTGTTCGCCGGGACAGCCGTGTCAGGCGCTGATGCCGTACGGTCACGTTGTCTCCCACAACATGGCCTGAGCGCCGTTTCACCTTAACCATCTCCTGTTTGCCCGACTCAAACAGAATATCCACGGCAATACCATGGTGGGCAATGATGACGCCCTTTTGTTCAGGGCCTGTGCCTGTGGCCTTTTTTTTCTTGGTTTTCAAACGCTACTCTCCGTATTCGTATAAATATGGACCGATCCTCTTAGGATCAAATTTTAACTGTTGAGGCGGCCTTCATGCCTGATGACAATGAAGTGCCGTCCTTTGATCTTCTTTGTGGAAAGCGCTTCTTCAGCCTTGTCTGCCTGGGAGCGGTCTATGGCAACGTAGGAGTAAAAGTCAAAGCAATTGATCTTGCCCACACAGCTTCCGGGTATTCCCGCATCCTTGGTCAGAGCGCCCAGGATATCACCGGGCCGGAGCTTACTCTTTCTTCCGCCGTTGATGGAGAAGGTTACCATTGGGGGGAGGGTACTCTTTTCGCCTGAGGGCTCAAGCTCATCTATATCCGATGCTTCAAAAGAGTTGCCCATAATGGTATTGATCTCTTTCAGCCTGAAGTGCTCCTTGGGTGTATAAAGAGAAAAGGCCATTCCCTCCTGTCCTGCCCGTCCTGTACGGCCGATGCGGTGGACATACACCTCCGGTTCAAAGGGCAGATCAAAGTTGATCACCGCACTTAAGTCTGAAATATCAAGGCCTCTGGCCGCAACATCCGTGGCCACCAGAATGGGGGTACTGCCGTTGGAAAAGCGTACCAAGACCTCGGTGCGTTCCTTTTGCTCAAGATCACCGTGAATGGCCAGAGAGGAAAATCCCTTGGCACCGAGTGATCTTGAAAGGGATTTGCATTGCAGCTTGGTATTGCAGAAAATCAGTGTTGACGCAGGCCTGTACGCTTCTAAAATCCGGGCAGTAATATCGGGCTTTTCAAATGCGTCTGTTTCGTAAAAGTGCTGGAGGATAACGTTTTCTTCATGGACGACATCCACTTCCACCCGATGGGCATTTTTCTGAAATCGTGTGCTCATCTCAAGGATCGGCTCTGGAAACGTGGCAGAAAAAAGCAGGGTCTGGCGCTTTCCCGGCACAAAGCCCATGATCGCCTCAATGCTGTCGTTAAAGCCGATGTCCAGCATCCGGTCCGCCTCATCCAGCACAAGGGTGGTTACATTATCAAGGTTCATTGTCTCGCGTTTCAGATGCTGCTCAATGCGCCCGGGAGTCCCCACCACAATATGGGCCTGGTGCTCAAGAGAGATCTTCTGGGGCAGGAAGGGTACCCCGCCGCAGATTGTTACAATTTTGATGTTGTGTTTGAACCGCGCAATACGTCGCAGCTCCCCCGCCACCTGCTCTGCCAGCTCCCGGGTCGGACACATCACCAGCGCCTGTACCCTGAAGCGCTTCACATTCAAGTTGTGCAATAATCCGATGCCAAAGGCCGCTGTTTTTCCGCTCCCCGTTTTGGCTTGGGCCAGCAGGTCCTCGCCTTTGAGTACATGGGGTAAACTTGCCGCCTGCACCGGCGTCATCTCATGGTATCCCATGGTCCCTAAGTTCTTGACCATTGATTTATTTAATTCTAACGTTGTAAACGCGCTCATGAAACCTTTCTTTTATTGAATACAGCTAGTTTTTTGTCTCTCAATTACCAGTGTCTGACCTGCAAATATAGCAGGCAAATCATATATGTACAATAAAAGGCAATATTTAAAAATGTCGGTATGGGGTACACCTGGTTTGAAAATTGGGGCTGATCGAAAAGAATACGAACTTCAAGCATTGCTGCTTTCAGGCAAAACTACTTTTAGCCAAAAAATGATCAGAGTGTTTTCGTGCAATTTCTACCGTGCTTTTTGGCCTGGTATAGGGCTTTGTCTGCAGCCGCTATTAACTCAAGAAAATCGTTCTCTCGGCAAGCTTCTGAAACACCCAGACTAAGTGTGACGACCCCGGCAACGCTGGAATCAGGGTGAGCAACTCCCATCTTTTCGATGGCGTTCCGGATTCTCTCGGCTACGATTTTGGCACCTGTAAGATTCGTGTCTGATAAAATGATCCCGAACTCTTCTCCGCCGTAACGGGAAACCTGGTCTGCCGGCCGGTGAACAGCATCCCGGATACTTGCTGCAACTTTTTTGAGGCATCGGTCTCCGGCCTGGTGTCCAAGGCTGTCATTATATTTTTTAAAATAGTCAATATCACAGAGTATCAAGGAAAGTGATGTTTTTTCCTTCAGACTCCTTTTCCACTCCAACTCAATCTTTTCATCAAAGCTGCGTCGATTTGGAATCCCGGTCAGGCTGTCCAACCCTGACAACTTACTCAGTTTCAGATTGGCGGCGATTAATTCATCGGTTTGGGAGCGGATCTTTGACAGCATCCCGTTGAAATTTTCCCCCAGGATTCCGATTTCATCACTCCGGTTCATCTTAACATCTGTTAAAAATACACGGCTTTTCCTAATATCCCTGGTGTGCTGGGTCAGATAAACCAGTGGGCTGACAATGGTTTTATCAATGACCAGAATAGTTATTACAAGAAGCACCAGCGTGGCAATGCCAAGCGATACCAGGGCAAACCGGATGGATGCGATGGCTTTGCCGGTAATTTCACGGGGAAAATGGGTTTGTACCAGAAGGCCGCTGTCCCCTGTCAGACCTGGCAGGTTGCGATAGATGGTCCATTGATTTCTGCCTTTGATTTCAAGGTTTTGTTTTTGATTTGATAACATGCCTCTGACCCTCTCCTGAAGCGTTTCCAACTTGTCATATCCTTGAATGGTAAAGTCCACATGGGTTAGTTTCCGCAGATGGCTGAGCAGGGCCTCGTCAATATATTTGGCCATGAGAATATTTCCCCGTATAGGGCCCGCATGATCGGATTTCAGAATTGGGCGTGCGGCAAACAGCATGGGGCCTTTCTTCGTAATGATAATTCCGGTTTTTTTAATCCCGGCAAAGGGCGGATTCATATTGGCGTACTCGAAAACCCCGTGTCCCTTTTTGTACAATTCAGGGGACAGTTCTTCAATAAACACCTCTTTTCCAGTGCGTATATTATAGCTTTTGCCCCACACCACTTGGTTGTCTTGGTTGATAATATGAATCAGGTTTATCTTACTGGAAAGAAAGGTGTCGGGGGGTAAATTGGAATCAATATAGTCGGCAGATCCTGAAACGGCAAATTCATAGGTGTCGTTCCAGGCAGACCAGTCGTGACAGAATTTATCAAGATGGTTCATTTCGTTGTATATGGATTCGACACATCGTTCCATATTGGCAACGGCCTCTTTTTTTTCAAGCGTAAGAAAGTTGGGGTAAATCAGAAAAAATTGAATGGATGCATCTGCGATCACATAGGTGAGTGAAAGGATAATTAAAATTGCGGCAATTTTTGTTTTTAAAAACATAGGCAATCTTTTATTTGTTAAGGCTAAATGCCATCGCAGTTATTTTGTAACGATTCCTAAGTTGAATTTGGTAGCAGCGGTACTTTCTGAGGACAAGTTCGTTTCAGAATATCTGAAAACAATTAAGAAAGCAAAGAAAACGGATAATTTCCAGCGGTTCTCGCTATTCTCCAATACACGCCACAGATGCAAACCGTGGTTCATGAAGGGGGATCATGATATCGGCCTCCTTTTTTACCCTGGCCATGATGTCGTAGGCTGTGTAAACATCCACATGGGTGCCGGGCGGGATAACATCCATTTCCATGCCCCGGATCTCAGGAGGGGGATCGTAATTTTCATCAATGATGCAGAATCCGGTGATGGCGGCCCGGCCTTTGGGGGTATCAATGAGAACGGTAAGGCCGCCGCGGGTGTGGACCGGGGTGTGAATTACCCGGATACCATCTATAATTTCCGTGTCAGAGGTGATGGTCGTGACCTGGCCGTTGTCTTCCACATCTTCGATATAATCTTCCAGATATCGGTAATCCAGAGGATGCGGATTGTGAACCGCTTCAAGTTCTTTTTCATGGACAAAGAATCTGGCATTTTCACACTTATAATCGTTTTCGCAATGGTCCATATGCAGATGGGTATGGATGACGATGTCAATGTCTGAAGGCAGAAGGCCGTGGAGTGCCAGTCCCTGTTCAAAGGTGTATATCTTGCCGTTTATGGCCGTTTCCCTTTCCTCGGACTGGATGGGATTCATCTCGCCTGTGTCCACCAGGATATTTTTATCGCAGCCTTTGATGATCCAGGTAAAGATGGGAATGGTATAGGTTTGCCCTTGGCCGTATTGATAGGTCATCATGCTTTTGTCAAAGACCTTGGTGCCCATGACAACAGGATGGATGGTGTAGGTTGTGCCCATGACTGACGTCCTTTGTGTTGAAAGTTATCCTTGGTA
>PIVQ01001946.1 GCA_003354055.1 Desulfobacteraceae bacterium
AGAAATTTTGTGATTTTAAAATAAAAACTAATAGGTATGTTTTAAATAAAAAATGGAAAGATTTTATCGACGTTATCATTTCTTCTGCCAATAAGAGGGAAAGAATTATAAACAAAGGAGAAGTATATGCCCGTGCTCGAATTGGCGATCATCTATCTGATAACAGCGAAGAAAATGGTCACAGGATCAAAATTGATAATTTTAAAAATTTAATGGCACCACCAAATGAAAAGACTAAAAACTTCAGGGTAAACCCACGTGGTATTAGCTATCTCTACCTTTCAAATAAGATAGAGACAGCGATTTTAGAAGTGAAGGCTTGGATAGGACAAGATATTTCAGTTGGGTATTTTGAAATTAAAAAAGATTTGAAATGTATAGATATCTCAAAAGACAAAAAGAAAATACCATTATTCAGATGGTTCGGAAAAGAACCATCGCTTACTTCAGATGAGAATGAGAAATTTGTTTGGGGTAGCATAAATTCTTCTTTTTCACAACCAATCAGATCAGG
>PIVQ01001052.1 GCA_003354055.1 Desulfobacteraceae bacterium
TTTTTGATTCTTGTTTTTCCATCTTTACCTTTTACTAATTTGTGGGTAATTTTACAATCTTCACATAAACTACCTTTTAGGATTTCTGCTCCACAAGATTTGATTTTACATTTTTTTACTTTCTTTACTGGTGCTTTTACTACTGGTTTTGGTTCTTCTACTTTGTCAGTTTGTGTTTCATTTGTTTTTTGTTCTACTCTCTCAATTGTAATTGTTTGCATATCACTTTCAGTTAATTCTACTTTGTTATTTTTTAATTCATCTAATTCTTTTAATAAATTATCTACTTTTATTGTTAAATCTGTAATTTCGGTTTTTGCATTATCTAAATCAGTTTGTAATAATTTATTATCTTCTAATGCTTTTGATAAGTTTTGTGTTTGTTCTTCTAATTTTTTATCTGATTCTGTTAATTTTTCTGTTAAGTTTTCTTTATCTTCTTCTAATTGAATATTAGCATCTTCTGCTTCACTAAAATCTTTTTGTACTTCTATCAATTGTTTTGTTAATTCATCATTTTTAGTATTTGTTTCTTCTAATGAACATTCTAATTTTTCAATTGTTGATAACATATCTACCATTTCTTCTGATGAATCTTTAATTTCTTGTTCTAATTCAGTTTTTTCATTAATTGCTTTTTGTTCTCTTTTTTTAATTGTATCAATCATAATACAACTTTCCTTTTTAATTTGGTTGATTTCATCTTCCATTTGATTTTGTAATTTAATATTTTTTCCTTCCATATATAAAGCTACTTGTGCGATTTGTCCTTGTAATTTCATTATTTGTTGAAAATCTATTGAAGGAGTAAATGGCAAGTCAATTTCTTGTTCTAATGGTAACTCTTCAATTAATTCACCTGTTGATGGTGTTGGAGATGTTGATGTTGGTGTTGGTGGTGGAGCAATTGGTTCTTCTTCTACTACTAATTCACTTTCAATTTGTTCTACTTGAATTGTTAATATTGGTTCTTTTGTTTGCTCAATTACAATATCAATAATATCTTCCAATACTTCAGTTACTTCTTCTACAGATTGTTCAATTTCAATTTCTTCTTGTTCTTGTTCAGATAATTCTTCTACAATATTTTCAATTTCTTCATCTGATACATCTACAACTTCTAAATCTTCCTCATCATCGGATACAACAACTTCTTCCTCATCATCGGATACAACAACTTCTTCCTCATCATCGGATACAACAACTTCTTCCTCATTATCTGAAACAACAACTTCTTCTTCATTATCTGAAACAACAACTTCTTCTTCATTTTCAGATATAATTTCAATATTATCAATATTCATTTCTTCTTCTTCAACTTCAACTTCCATTTTATTTCCCTCTTCATCATAGAAGTTACCTTCACTATCTTTATAAATTGGTTTTCCTTCTTCATCTTCTCCATATAATTCCATTTCTTCACCTTCTTCATCTGAAACAACAACAACTTCCTCTTCTACAATTTCTTCTTCTTGTTTTTGACTTTCTAAATATTCAGTTAATGCTTTAATTAATTTTGTTTTTTTAATATTTTTATCTTTTTTATTTTTTGTTGGTAAACCATGTTCTTTTGCTAATTTTCTTAAAGCTTTTGGTTTCATTGTTTTTAATTCTGAAATCATTTGGTCAATTTGGGTGTTAGTTAAAGACATATTGTTTTATATTTTAAGATAATATTTAAAATCAATTTTAAAAAAATAATAATATTTCTCTTTTTAATATTCATTTAGAATGACATTTTATTTTTCTATAATATGTATATTTAATAATGAAATAAAATAAGTCCATTATTAAAATTCATTTTTAAAAAAAATTAAATTATGATAAGATTATTTTTAATTGTTCTACTAATACTTTTTTTAATATATTCTTCATTTTACCATTTACTTTTACTTTTATTGGAATATGATATTGTTCACATAAGTTTCTTAAATCTCCTACTTTCATCTTTTTTAAATCTACTAATGGTGTTTTTGATTTCTCTTTTGGTTTTTCTTGTTTTTTCATTGATTTTATTACACTTTCTTTTTTCTCTTGTTTATATTTAATTATATCTTTATTTATCATATGTTTCTTTAATCTCAAATTAATATGATCTTCTGATGTATAAAT
>PIVQ01001947.1 GCA_003354055.1 Desulfobacteraceae bacterium
CTGGTGGTCGGTTACGGCGGTTACAAGGGTAACTTCAAAACCGAGGTTCTGGTGGGATCTTCCATGAAAGAGATGAAGATCGACCACGGGGTTATGATCGTGGCCACGGGCGCCAATGAATACCAGCCCAAAGAGTTCATGTACAACGAGAGTGATAATGTTGTCACCCAGCTTGATCTTGCCGATATGATAGAAGACGGCAAAGTTGCGGATGCGGACCGGGTCATCATGATTCAATGTGTGGGATCCAGAAACGACGACAATCCCAATTGTTCCAGAATCTGTTGCCAGAACGCGGTCAAGAACGCCATTGCCATCAAGGAGACGAGCCCGGATACGGATGTCTTCATCCTGTACAGGGATATGAGAATGTACGCCATGATGGAAGAGTTCTATACCAAGGCCAGGAATCTGGGCGTGATCTTCTCCAGATTTGACAAGGCGAATCCGCCCCAGGTCAGTAAGACCGATGAGGGCTTAAGCGTGACTTTCAGGGATCATGTCTTAGGACAGA
>PIVQ01001053.1 GCA_003354055.1 Desulfobacteraceae bacterium
ATAAAGAGCACCAGGCAAAAATCAAGCATTATTTTTAACCTATTTTTAGGCAATACTCCACACTCCTGATTCTTATCAGTTTTTTTAAAATATGTGAGACTGATTTAATTTTTACAATCATATATTTTTTAAATTCTGCGTTACCGGTGGAAATTCCATGTCCCTTATGCCCAATTTTGGCATACTGGTATACAAGATCTCTTAAAACAAAATTAAGGATCAAAGCACCTTAGAGCCATAATTTTAATATTGGAGCGGACATGGTAAGACATTCTTTATAAAGCCGTCATTACATCCTCTATATTCGGAGGACTGCGACAGTTGAATCTTAGCCATCCTGTCCGCAAAATTTATTAAAGCTTAAACTGGAAAAAATAAATATAGTCTGTATTTATTTTATAATTTAAGTTCTATTCCATATAGCTCCTGTATCATGTGGCGCCACTGGCCTAAGGGCATATCTTTATCAAATGTGATATCCAATGCATTTACATCTTTCCATTTTCCACGCAGCTTTGGCCAGGTCATTAAATAATATTGCCCTCGTCCTTTCATGCTACTTTTTTTACCTCTTAAATTTTCAGGTAGATAAGTTTGAGAAGTTCGCATCAGGCCCATTGCCATACGCAGAAATCTTCTGCCCATACCAAAATCTGCATGTTGCCCTTGTGTATCACGCCTCTTGTAATCCAACATCAAATCTTCTGGTCCGTGTAAACCTATGTGGGAGGCTGACTGAACAACATAGTCCTTCAGGATACGATTGCAACGCTTTCCAACTTTTTTAGTTTGGGGTTTCCCTTGGATTCCCCCGGTTTGTTTAACTCTTGGAATGATACCAGAATATGAAATCAAATTACTTAAAGATTTTTGTTTATTGGGATTACCAATTTCAGCACATACACCAGCGGCTAAAATGATTCCAATACCTCGGATGCTGGTTAGAAAAGCACCCTGGGTTTGGGCTAAACTTTCACCAATTTCCTTCTCCAATTGCTCAGTGCTTTCTTGCAGGCAACTAAGAAGTTTAACTTGTTGTTTCAATGAAATTTGTAATGTTACGAGATGATTTTCTGGTGGTTTGAGAACCTGGGCAGCATACTGTTGAAGCTTTTTAGCACAATTATCTGGTTTATGAATTGCACAGCGAGTAAGGAGTTTAGTTAATGTCGAACGTCTACGCCTAAGGATTTGATGCACGCTGAATCGATCTTCCATCAATAGTAATGAGCATTGTGAAAATGGTAAAATCCCGCTATTTTTTTCGTTTAAAAAGCCAGGAAAAATCTGATCAACAAAGGTATGAATTCTATTTTTTACTCCGGTTGTTATGTTGACCATTTTTCGTCTTTGCCGCACAAGTGTCCGTAAATTTAAATAATCCCCTGATTGAGCTGGAGAGCAGTTACCTCTGCAACTGAGAATCATTTTACAAATCCCCAATAAGTCTAAACGATCAGTGCTTGCCTGCACATTTTCACGTTGAGTCTTTGCATCGTGGGCATTTACCCCAGCCACCAGCCAATTTTCCGAACGTAAAGTAGATATAAAATTGTCAGTATAAGACCCGCAATCTTCACCTCCAAAAACAATATGCTGAAGGCTAATTCCATGATGATTGCAAGATTTTTTTACTTGATCAACCAAATAATTCTTACCTTCCGGTGAATTTTTTACCGAAAATGGCTTTCGAATAATCCTCCCATTTCCATCACAAAACATGGCCAGATGATCTTTTTTCGCATAGTCAATTGGAATACACATCACTTTGGATCTGTCTTTTGCCATCTCGAACAACGACAGGATTTCTTGACTTTGATTTTGGAAAACGTTACGTTTTTTCATAGTGAAGCTCCCTGTAACTTTTCAACTGCTTCATTGCAGATTGATCTTTTAAAATATCACTAAATACACCTATTTAGATGGTACATTTTGCTTATGGGGAGCTTTACCCTTTCTTATAAAAAATAATTCAGTTTTCAGCTTAGATTATGTTGAAAAAGCGAAACTGTTTACCCCAGAATAATTGAGTCATGAATTTGTGTGAGTGAGCTTGAAAAACTCTCACAAAATCACAACATCGATTATTCTGAAAGGTACCAGTTGA
>PIVQ01000012.1 GCA_003354055.1 Desulfobacteraceae bacterium
GTTGAAGCCAGGGGATCATCACAGCCCCGCGTTGTAGCCTGGGAATCATCACAGCCCCGCGTTGAAGCCTGGGGATCATCACAGCCCCGCGTTGAAGCCTGGGGATCATCACAGCCCCGCGTTGTAGCCTGGGAATCATCACAGCCCCACGTTGAAGCCAGGGAATCATCACAGCCCCGCGTTGTAGCCTGGGAATCATCACAGCCCCGCGTTGTAGCCAGGGGATCATCACAGCCCCGCGTTGTAGCCTGGGAATCATCACAGCCCCACGTTGAAGCCTGGGGATCATCACAGCCCAGCGTTGAAGCCTGGGGATCATCACAGCCCCGCGTTGAAGCCAGGGGATATGTACAACTTTCAATACTTGGGCGTGTCTTCGCAAAGTGCACAGCAAAAGTTTCAGTATTAATAGAGGGAGAAAGAGCAGAAGTTGAGGGCGGAACTCAAACAACTATCCAGAAGAATACTCCACAAGAATGGTGTGATTACTACGGGGTTGATGTTAAGGATGGTGTCGCTGTTTTGTATAAAGCGTTAAACGATAACTTTATTTCACGATACAACTTTTCTTACATGCCGGGTTCAATCCCTATTGCGCCAGATTGGGATGAAGGAGAAGAAGAGTGCGGTGGTGGTCTGCATTTCTCCCCTACACCAAGTATGGCTAGGGATTTTAATAGCGATGCCACGAAGTTTGTAGCTTGCCCGATTGAGTTAAAAGATATTGTTGTACACCCTAACGGGCTTTATCCACAAAAAGTTAAAGCCCGTGGTTGCTGTGGTCCAGTGTGGGAAGTAGGTGAAGACGGAGCAAGGGTAGAGACATAGACCGTCCAGGTCTGTTTAGCCGGGTAATTAGAAGTCCGGCGTTTTTAACAAGGAGAAAGAGATGAGCATCGAAAGGCAAATGGAAAAGGAAGAGCAATATCTTGAAGATGAACTTGAAAGCGGCAGTATTTCGTTGAATGAGTATAACGATGCGATGAGAGAATTGGAGAGAGATTACCGAGGTGCCGCTGAAGAATCAGCACAACGAGCATATGATGATGAGTTACGGAATTGGTAGAGAGATGGGTATAAAGACACTTCTAGCACTAATTCTATTCTCCCTAATGATTGTTGGCACTATGGACTATCAAGATGCCCAGGCCAGAGAGGATTTGTATTGCAAGATGCTTGGCGAGGGTAGTTGGCCAGCCTATGACGATTCGATAGTTTGTGAGGATTAGTTTTTATTGATGAGAGGTCAACGAAGCGACTAAGTGGGCAGGAAGGCATAGCAGATAGCTCTGAACTACTCTTCCGATAGGCTAGTGGTTCGCGTATTCAGTAGGTTGGAAAGCTACCATTTAAATAACTACTGGTAAGTACAGACGCCCGGCCTCTCTTCAATACAGATTAACAATAGGTATGGGTTATGAAAAAGCTTAGATTAATGTTGTTTGAACAATGTAACCGATTTTGTGAGGGGTGCTGCAATAAAGACTGGGATTTCAATGTTGTGCCTGTGTGTACTGATTTCACAGGGTTTGATATGGTTATGCTCACTGGCGGAGAACCAATGTTAAACCCACCATTAATAGTAAGTGTATGTGAATCTATTCGAGAGCAAACCAACGCAGAAATAATACTTTACACAGCGAAACCAAAAAGATCTTTGGACCTCGTAGCAATGCTTAACTGGGTTGATGGCATAACACTAACCCTGCATGAACAGTATGACGTAAGAGCTTTTAACGCCTTTAATAGTTATGTGCAGATGTTGCCAAATGTAACGAGCAAGCAATTACACTTAAATATTTTCGAAAACGTTGATGCTTCAAAGGTCAATATTAATGGGTGGCAGGTTAAGCATGGCATGCAATGGATAAAAAATTGTCCTTTGCCGGAAGATGAAATTTTAATGCGGTTGTGGGATTAACAGACACTATAGGAATAGATTATGGGTGAGATAGCAGATCAAATCGTTAACGGTGAAATATGCCGAGAGTGTTGCTGTCCTGATGGCGAGGAAAGGGGTTATCCATTTACATGCAGTGAGTGTGGTGGCGGCAAAGAAGAGTCAGACGGCCCAATAACTAAATACAAGCAGAAACCTAAAAAGTCAAATTGCCCAATATGTAATAAGCTGGCTAAGAGAGTTGGCTTTCTAGACCACATTAAAGACTGCCATCCAGAGTTATTGGAGAAGGCTTGCAAAGCGCTATACAAAGTACTGGAGAATGAAAAATGAAAGATGACGACGAAGGCCAAGAAATCATTGTTGTTGGAGAAGAGCAGCAAAAACAAATCAGTACATTGCCTGGGCAACAGCCGAACCCAATTAGTTTAATTGAATTGGCTATATCAAAAGGAGCCGATATAGCTAGCATCGAAAAGCTTATGGAGCTGTATGAGCGGTGGGAAAAGAACGCTGCACGCAAGAGCTTTTATGATGCCATGTCTGGATTCCAATCCAAAATACCTGTCATTGGAAAAAAGGCAAAGGTGAAATTCACTCAGAATGACGGCGTTAGTGTCACAGAGTGGAACTATGCCAAGATCGAGCATATTGTCGAAGGTATAAAGCCGTTTCTGAAAAGGAACAAACTGTCCTACCGGTATGAGCAAACCATAGGTGAAAAGCAGTTAATCACTGTTACCTGTATTGTCACTCACTCAGACGGCCATGAAGAGCGCAACATGCTGAGCGGCTATCCAGACCAGAGTGGTAAAAAGAATAGCATCCAACAGATGTCCTCAACAGTCCAGTATTTACGCCGCTACACGCTCACAGGGTCTTTTGGTATAACGACAGCAGACGAAGACAATGACGGTGCAGGGGCCGCACAGGAACAGCCAGCGGATGTGGTGGAGTATTACGACCAAGGCAAATTTGAAACCTTCCTTCCGTCATGGGAAAAAACGGTCTTAGCAGGAGCCAAAACACCCATGAAAATACTTGCCTCCCTCCACAATAAAGGAATCACCTTATCCCCCAAGCAAATCGAAACCGTCAAAAACTTAGGAAAGTAAAATGAAGACACTAAATCTCATCCAGAACACTGACGCATGGCTCGAAGCAAAATTAAACTATGACTCTGCTAGTGAGGCGCCAGCGGCTTTAGGCAAATCAAAGCACATAAGCCGTAATCAGTTGCTTGATATTAAGAAAGGTTGGAAGAATAACCCGCTTCCAATATTCAAAGAAAAGCTTTTTCAGAAAGCCCATGAACATGAAGATTCAGCACGCGATATAACTGAGATAGAATTCAGCGAGGACTTCCCCCCCATTGTTGGGTTAACTGAAGTCGATGGTGTGGAATTTTTGGCATCATTCGACGGATTGGAAGGTGGGGAAGCAGGGGCCTTGATTTGGGAGCACAAAGACTGGAATGAAACTTTAGCCGGTAATGTTCGTAATGGCGTTTTAGAGGATCATTACTGGATCCAGTTAGAGCATCAATGCATAGTTGCAGGATCAAAACAAGTCCTATTTACCTGCTCAGACGGTACTCAAAACAACAGAGTAAACTTTATTTACAAGTCACAGCCAGAACGCCAAGCGATGGTTATAGCAGGCTGGAAGCAATTCAACATTGACCTAGAAACTCATGAGATAGAGGCAAAGCAAGAGCTTATCGTTGCTCGTGAAGTGGAAGCTTTGCCGGTTATCACATGCGATGTTAATGGCTCAATGGTTACCTCAAATATTAAAGATTGCCTGCCACTCATTAAGGCCCGTGCAGCCCAAGAAATGAGCCGAGTGCTCGAAAGTGACCAGGACTTTGCAGACAAAGATAAATTCAACAAGGAAGTCAAAGCAGAGAGGGAGAGGATATTCAAGGATCTAGCTGTTGTTAGAAGTAAGTTTGAGAGTTTTTCCGAGTATACAGATTTAGTTTTACTCTATGACGCAGTGCTGCAACCAATGCAATCA
This sequence comes from Desulfobacteraceae bacterium, assembly GCA_003354055.1. The sequence goes on from PIVQ01000012.1 coordinate 3,920, forward strand.
GGTGGTGAAAAGCAGGTTACGGACCAGAAAAAACTAAAAAAACAACGGATTGCCGATGCAGCCATTATTGCTTATAAGGAATATCTCGCAGAGTGTTCCAACAAAATAGCGCCGGTACAATTGGCTAATATTGTTGATACTCATTGTAATCTCGTAGGCGTAATGAAGGGTAAAAGGACGATAAAAACCTGTGAGGATGCAGTTGACGATGAGTTGGCGGCATTCAAGGCGAGAGTATCTCCTGTTATTGTAGCGGCCGCAGATAGGTTGGAAATTCTGCGATCATCCGCGCAAGAATATAGTTTTCTGTTTCAAGATTTACCTGATTTAGTGATGTATTCCCAAGAAGGGCTCAAAGCGGTTATTGAATCCCGTATTACCAAACATAAAGAAGCCGAGACAGAACGGCTAGAGGCGGAACGCGAAACGATCCGCCAGCAGGAGAAAGAAAAGCTTGAAGCGGCAGCGGCTAAGAAGAAGGCCAAGGAAGAGCGGGAAAGAATTGATCAAGAGAAAAGAACAGCTTTTAATTTGAAACACAAAAAGGATATGCAGATAGCCTCAGAGAAAGCAAAAGAGAAAGCAAAAGAGAAAGGAAATACCCTCAACGAAATGAGCGACGAATCTTTTGCCAAAAGCGTGGAATTTCAATCTCCATCAAATATTGAGGAACCGGAAAAGGTAACCATTATTGATGCCGAACCCAAAAGCATAACTCCCCATGATCAATTTGTTTTAGATCTCAATCACTGGAGTACTTCCAATACAGTTAGTTTTCAAGCCATGGGTGAGCTTGAAGAGGTATTGAAACGCCACGGCAGGTTTTATTAATACGATGTTAAATCAAAACGATACAATCTGCCCAGAAGACAATTATTTTATGAGTGTTTACTGGGCTCATTGGATGAAAAGGAGAGAGAAAATGAGTAATATTTTAGTGTTCGACACAGAGACAACCGGTATACCATTCTGGAAAGAAAGATCCGGATTAAAGAAACAGCCGCATATGGTTCAATTGGCCGCGATTCTCTGCGATGAAGAGACCAGGGATGAAGCTGGTAGAATGGATGTTATTATTAAGCCTGATGGGTGGGTGATACCACAAGAAACGATTGATATCCACGGAATCACCAATGAGCAAGCCATGGACGAAGGGATTCCTGAAGTTGAAGCACTGCAAATGTTCTTTAAATTGTGGTATCAGTGTGATTTACGGATTGCCCATAATACAACCTTCGATAATCGTATTATACGCATAGCGTTGAAGCGTTATTTGCCTGATTTAATCTCTGATGAATTATGGAAAAACAGAGATCTTTATTACTGCACGAAGGCCAATTCAATGAGAGTATTCAAACGAAAAGATGGTCATTTGGCAGATTTTTACAAACTTTTCACCGGCAAAGATCTTGAGAACGCTCACAACGCAATGGCCGATGTTCAAGCCTGTATGGAAATCTACTTTGCTATTCAGGATGGAGTTACTAAGGCTGTAGTGTTAGCCGAAGAAGAATGTAAGCATGAAAATTCAGAAATGGTATATTCCTATATTCCGGGGGAAGCTGTGAAGCAGCCCGATCATGAAGTGTGCAATGATTGCGGTTATGCGTGGTAATATAGTTAATGGCAGGCGCCAGCGATCGGTGAACCATCGACCCTTTGCTGGCATTGCAATAATGCAATGTAGCTGGCGCCAGCCACCCAATTACTTGTAAAGAGCCAAAACGGCATAAAGAGGAGGAAGCTTATGTTAACTGATAAAGAAGAAAGCAAAGCAATCAGTGCCACAAAAATCGATGAAGTTGACGGTGCCAACGTGGTGAATATCAACAAAGACAAGCTTTTGCAGGTCAAGGATTCTGAGATTGTCAAAGCCTGCAAAGCTCTTCAAAAGATCGATGGGGAGCGCGAAGAGATCAACGCTAGGCGCAGTGAAATAATAGCGAGAATGAAGAATCTTGGTATTCCAACACAGGCATTCAATGCCGCCTATGCTCGCTTTAAGCTCGGTGAGGAAAAGCGCGCAGAGATGGACGCTGCCTTTGCCAAGTGTGCTAATGCAATGGGTTGTGGATATCAGGCTGATCTGTTCTAGATGCTGGAACCGACTGAAAAACAAATCCTCTACTGCTCCTACATGAAATGGGAGTACGTGGGGGAAGGTTGGTTCATAAAGGGCGATCTATGGGGTTGTTTTACTGAAAATGGATTCCGAAACGATCTCAAACCAGAGTAATCACAACAAGAGGACAGCATGCCAAACCGGATTTTACCCGCTTAATTGCGGGTTTTTTAATTTTGAGTTATTATTTTACATACAAAGACTCACACATTGAACACCTAGTGGATAAAGTTATGGATATACCGCACGCCAACCCGCAGAGTGTTATTTCGTATTTGTTCGGGTCCGCCGGTGTCATAATGTCAAATATAACAGCAAATAATGCACTGATATGGTTGTCTATACTGGTAATATGCCTAAGATTGCCAGTTGACGCACATAATTTATACAAATTTTGGAAAAATCGAAATGAGATTTAAAGGTAATGGTAATGGGCAAAACACTAATCATAGGCATTCTACAGAAAGTCATAACAATGTTGGCTTATGAGGTAGCTGAGCAGGTTGTCTTACACTTAACAGAATTCCTAGCCCGCCACCCAGAATCAGAAATCACTGAAAAAGAAGCTATAGTTATAAGGGAGGCGCTAAATGGATAAGATATTTTGCCTTTTAATAGCTTTTCTTATCTCAGCACACTCTGCAGCTCAGACATTTAACGCAACATTCAATGAAGGTGCCAACACGGATGGTTACACCATTTATCTAATAAATGACGAAGGTATCCCCACGTCAGTTGCAACGGGTGCAAGTTCACCAATACAATTTACAATACCAGACACTACTCATTCAGCTTTTTTGCTTGTCGCCCATAATGCCAGAGGGACAGCTATGTCGGAGCTATTCTACTGGTCACAACCCATTACTGGGCCGTTTGATATCATCGTACCGCCTGATAGACCTGTCATTATCAACATAGTGAGGGCGGAATAAATGGGCGGAATAATCACGATAGCGCAGGGAACAAAACGGGCCAATAATGAGTTGGGCCATATTGTTGATACATACGAGACCGGCGCAATTCTTGGACCTGCGTATTCAACGTTTGGAATAATTGATATTCCTCACTTATCAAGATCCCAAATTGACGATATGTTGACGCGATCAAAAAGATTGGTGAGTACGTCAGAAAAATACTCAAGGACTTTGGAAGGTGTTCTATTGAGTGAGATCGAATCGCTTAAAACACTAACAAAAGTAGAGGATTTCGAAAAGATATTAGTTGAAAAACCAAAGGTAGAGATCATTAGATAATGGCTGCAACAATCCATTATAGCGTTAACCCGGACGCTACAGGAGATCTAAAGGTAGCAAGCGATATTACCATCGCAGGCGGGGCTGGGGCCGCTGTATTCACAGCAGCGCAAACCGGTAATATCGGAGTAGGGTATCGCGTTATATCGTCTAATGTTGACGGTTATATTAGTGAGATGACAGACTCCACTAATGCAATAATTGTTGACGCGTTGGGTGCAGCTCACGGGAATGTAGCTCAAGAGTCGCTAACATCAATCAGTAGTGAATATCTGTCTTTTGCCGCACTTGAGGCTGGCTGTACTGATGCAAATCACACCAATAGCACAGATTGGGTGTCATCTGAATATGCAGTAAACGCATGGAGCTATTACGACGAAACAGACGGTACGTTAGATACTGCGACTGTGGTGATATCAACTGCGACCACGAATTCTACCTATAATTTAAATTGGCGCACGCCGAACGGCGGCACAGAAAGCATAAATGTGCAGAGGTCTGAAGACGGGGTTTTTGATACATCTAAATATCTACTCCGTGCTGCTACAACAGGTAGGCTTGTAAGAGCCGGTGATAGCTCATTTTCAATGGACGGGACGTTTATAGACGGTATTCAGCTCGATAATACCGAGGCAGGTTCATCTGTTGCAAATGTCATAGAGCCCGCGAGCGGTATTACTGGGTTGATAGTTGATCATTGTATATTTAATTCAACTAATGGGGGGGTCGGGGTACGTTGCACTAGTTCAAGCGCATCCGCAACATTCCAAAATACTATTATTTTCTTTGATGGAACGCGGCTGTCAACTTCTGAAGGTGTTCAAGTTTCAGCAGGCACATTAGTATTCAAGCATGTTGTAATCAACAATTTTGACGATGGCATAGAGAACGATGGCGGCACTATCACTATCACGAACGGAGTGGTATTCGGGAATGGCACAGATTTTGATGACGGTGGAGGTACGATCACTGCATCATATTGCGCCTCTGACTCTGGGTTTGGTACAAACGCACAGACGCTAGACGATACAAGCGACTACGCTAACGAGTTTACGGACGCTCCGAATTTAGATTACTCATTAGTTTCTGGTGGTGTGTGCGTAAATAACGGTACGGATGCTGGTGTAACCAACGACATTATTGGCGCGGAAAGATCGCAGGGTTCAGGATTTGATATTGGGCCGCATGAATTCCCGGAAGCAGGCGCAGCAGGTGCTATAATGAATCAATTGCAAGGGTCAAATCTAGGTGCAGATCTATTTAATGGTACGTTATTATGAGTGGACACCAGACAGCGACAATTGGCGATACAGTTTATTTTTGGTTCGCTGCTAATGATACCAGTGGATCTGGCGGGGATGGTGCAACGCCTTTATATGATGTAAGAGAGGCAGGAGCAGCCGCAGGAGCAATACCCCTACTTAGTGGAACGCCTACCCTCTTAACGCACGCTAACTACCCGGCGGGATGTCATGAAATAGCTGTAGCTGCCACAGTGGGTAACGGTTTTGCAGCTGACGACACATTCGGTGTATTTTGCACACTCGCTATTGATTCTCAAAACCCATCTGGATTTGTAGGAAGCTGCACATTGACGCCTCTAGCAAAGGCTGCTGGAGTATTATTATCAGCAGGCGCAATAACTAACGCCAGTCTTGCTGGGAACATGGAAATAGTTTTTGAAACTGATTTTGCCACTAATTACAACACGACTCGGGATGCTTGGGTAACAAATTACACTGATTATCTTGGCACTATCCCAGCAGCAGCGCTCGCCACAGACTGCATTACAGCAGCTAAAATTGCTGCCGACGCGATAGGCGCTAGTGAATTTGCTGCTGATGCTGCCGCAAAAATCGTTGATGCTTGGGAAGCACAATCACAAGCAGACCCGACAGGTTTTCATGTTAATGTTTTGGAGGTAGCTGGTACAGCACAAACAGCTAACGACAATGGAGCAGACATAAATAGTTTAGTAGCAACTCTATCAGCAGGTATAGCTAGTAGGACTAATAACGCAAATCTTAACGATTACCTACAGCATGTCATTAATGTAATAGAGAGCCAAAGGAAACACCATTCCCATATCTCTCCAGGGGAGGCTTTTTATATTGATCCAGATAATGGGGACACACACGCAAATGGTGCTAGAGGCGGTATATCAGACCCATATCTAACAATGCAGGATTGCCACGACAACGCGGTTACAGACTCAAACCACGATATGATGATCCTTGTCCCTGGCGCGGCAGCTGGAGTAACTACCCACACAGTCGCAGCAACGACAACGATTAGTAAGAGATATGTTCTTATTAGAGGCCCAGGTAGAGACTTTATAATAACCCGCACAGGTTCTGGAGACACATTAGCATTAACTGGTGAAGGGGTGGAAATTGAAGGGGTGCAGATTGGAACGGCTGCCACAGGTTCGGGGAATGGAGTGACAATCACTGCGGACTTTGGATGGATTCATAATTGCTGGATAAATGACACGCAAGGGGAAGGTGTTTTAATTAATCAGTCTGAAAATTGTATTATCGAGGACAATAGATTCCAAGATACTGGCGCCGGTGGGTCAGGTGATGGTGTGCAGGTTTCGGGAACAGGCTCGTCAAGCAGTAACAACGTAATACGCAATAATATATTTGAGGAAGTGCAGGGAGACAGCATTAAACTAGTAGGTGGGACAATAAACGATACAATTATCTACAATAATAAAATTCATGGATCAACCGGGTACGGAATAAATGTTGGAGCTGCTTCTACGGACGCAATGATATCTGAAAATGAGATGGGCAATAACGCATCCGGGGATATAACCGACGCAGGGACAACTACAGTCAGTGTAAATAACGAGCAATGGGCTAAACACTCAATAGCAACAGAAGCCAGGTTAGTAGAACTAGACGCAGCAAACATGCCAGCAGATTTAGACCTAGTATTGGCTGACACCAACGAACTTCAGACGGACTGGACTAACGGAGGAAGGCTTGACCTATTATTGGACGCTATTCCCACAACGCCTATGAGGGGCACGGACGGCGCTAACACAGTGGTTCCAGATGCAGCAGGAACAGCACCAACGCTAACAGAAATATTAACGGGCCAGCTTGTTGAAAGTTACGCAGCAGACGGCGCTGCGCCAACACTCACCCAGGCATTGATGCTAATCCAACAGGTATTGACTGAGTTTGCCATATCAGGAACAACGATCACTATCAAAAAACTGGATGGCTCGACAACAGCCGCGACACTTACGATAAGTGATGCCTCAAAGCCCACCAGCGCAACCAGGGCAACATAATGGCTATACGCAATGTAGTCACAAGGGGCTATGGTGCTGGTGCTTCAATAGCCTTTGTGACCACAAGAGGGTACAGTATAGGTGAAGAGGTCATAAAACTAGCATCAGAAACTTATTTCATGGAAGTAGACAGTACCCAATATCAAATGTGTGTAGAAGCAGAACCTTATTTCATGGAAGTAGACAGCGAAGAGTATCAATCGTGACTGTAAACAAAGAACAATTCACAATGGTGAAAGGGGTTGTCAAGGCGAGATCTTGGAACCTCACAAACGCTGAGTCTGATTTAAGCAATTCAGCATCCAGTGTAACATGGTCAAGCAATAACGATTCAATCGCAACAGTCGCTTATGACGCAATTGCAAATTCAATCACAACTTTCACGATAACGTCCATAGCAGTGGGCAACACTACCCTTGTGGGTCTAGTAACATTCGACGATGGAACGACAGATAAGCTAATTTTGGAATTAACTGTGCAAACGGATGGCAGCTAAAATGGTCAACGGTGAACCTCCAAAGGAAATGAATGACCAGATCGAGCAGGAGCTTGAGGAAATCGACCGCAAAAGCCACGAAGAGCAAAAGGAATTCATGGATAGGCTGAAAGAAGGTGAGAAACCAGAGGAGAGGCTGCATTGATTGATAGAAGAATAGGAACCTTTACAGTACGAAGGAGAATGATTGATGATGAGCCAGATCATGCAAGAGCCCTGTTTAAGATGTTGGAGTTTATACCGTTAAAGATAGAGATACGTTACTACGACGATACGGTTGAATACACAGGGATTTCACCCATGTTTGATGTAGTGCGTAAAGGTTACTTGGCTCCTAACTACGACTGGGTAGTGACTAAATCTAAGCTTGACGAGTGGAATGGCCTGGAAGTAAGCAAATAGCAATGGTGTTGTTATGATTCTTGAAGAGAGATTAGAAAGTCAAAAAGGCTTGTTCCCAGAAATTGACAAGCTGTTTAAATTGTTACATGAGGACAAAGACGGAATCCTTAAGCAAAGCTTTATCGATTTCAGAGAGCCTGATCTTGTGCCAGCAGGCCCAATCTTTTCCCGTAACCCCAGGGCAGAGTCATTATGACAATAAACATACCAAAACCACCAACATGGTTAGAACTGGAGTATATTAAAACTCAAGCCAATATGATTATGCACTTCAACCAGCGAAAGCGTGAAAGAGAAAGAGACACGGCCAAAGCGTTAGGGCTTCCAGATCCACATCCAATCCACGCCAAAACAGCAGCATAGGGCAGAAACAGAATGACAGCAGGCCAACCAACGAAATACAGACGCAAGTACATTGAGCAGGTAGAGAAGCTATGCAAGCTCGGTGCCACAGATGTTGAAATGGCTGATTTTTTTGGATGTGCTGTATCAACCTTCTACAAATGGCAGAAAGATTTCCCTAAATTCTCGGAGGCCATAAAAAACGGTAAGATTATAGCCGACCTAGAAGTAGCTAACGCTCTTTTCAATAGAGCTGTTGGTTATGAGAGAAAAGAGGTAGTTGAGGTCGTAAAGGGCGGTGAGACAGTAGAAGAGATCGTCACGAAGTTCTACCCTCCAGATACAACTGCCCAAATATTCTGGATGAAGAATCGCAGGAAAGACGATTGGAGGGAGAAGTCAGAATTAGAAATTAGCGAAAAACTGACACCAGAAGAGAGAGCGGATCGAATTGCAGAGCTTGAGGAAAGACTCGGACGAGGATGAATATCTAGCCTTACTCGAGCAAGAGTTAGCTTACAAGGCCTCACAGAGCCTAGATGAATACTGTAGATACATTGAAGTGCCAGGCGCGCCGGTTAACGAAGAAGAGGAGCAGTTTTACCCGGAAAGCATAGAGCCAGCCGAACACCATAGATTGCTAAACAGCAAGCTTGAAATGGTGGAAAGCGGAGAGATCAAGCGATTAATGGTTCTAATGCCGCCGGGCACAGCAAAAAGCACCTATGCAAGCGTTGTGTTCCCTACATGGTTTATGGGAAAGAATCCCAAAAGGAGCATAATCACAGTAAGTTATGCCGCGGACCTTGCCAAGAAGTTTGGCAGAAAGTGCAGGCAGATTGCCAAAAGCAAGACGTTCCACGAGGTTTTTAATACAGGGGTAGTGAGTGACAACAAGGCAGCAGATGATTGGGCGCTAGATAATCAGTCTAATTACATGTCGTCAGGGATGTTGGGAGGGATCACAGGGAACAGGGCAGACGGCGTAATATGTGACGACCCGGTGAAGGGTAGGCAAGAAGCCGATAGCAAGGTGACAAGGGATAATGTCTGGGAAGCCTGGATATCTGACTTAAGGACAAGGATTAAGCCCGGTGGCTGGATTGTACTAATATTAACCCGATGGCATGAGGATGATGTTGCCGGGCGAATCCTGCCAGAGAATTACAGTGGTGAGTCTGGATGGATAACCGCAAGGGATGGTGAGGAATGGTACGTTCTCTGCATACAGGCCGAATGCGAGCGAGCAGACGACCCATTGCACAGGAAAATAGGCGAATTCCTCTGGACAGAATGGTTCTCGGTCGAGCACTGGTTGCAGGAGAAGAGGACACAGGGCGGTAGGAATTGGGCGTCATTATTCCAGCAAAAGCCCTCGCCAGACGAAGGAACGTACTTCCAAAGGAGCTGGTTCAAACGTTTCACCCTGGGAGAGGAGCCAAAGGTCAACAAGTATCTCTCAAGTGACTTTGCAGTAACTGAGGATGACGGAGACTTTACAGAGCTGGGCTGCTGGGGAATGTGCAAGGATGAGGATTTATGGGCATTGGACTGGTATTATGATCAAAGCACACCCGATAAGTGGATAGATGCAGAGCTGGATTTGGTAAAAAGACACAAGCCTTATGGTGTTTTTGGGGAAAAAGGTGTAATCAGGAGAGCGATCGAGCCCTTCCTGATGAAGCGGAGCAGAAAGCGGAAGATCTATGCAAGATTTGAATGGTTGGCAAGAACAGCGGACAAGCAGGTCAAAGGCCGACCATTCCAAGCAATGGCTGCAAGTGGTAAAGTACACATACCATACGGGCCATGGGGTGACAGGTTGATTGAGCAATTGGTATCATTTCCAGCAGGCAAGCACGACGATGCAGTAGATAATTGCACACTGATGGGTATGGCGATCGACGAGGCACACGCAGCCATAGTGCCATTCAAGGAGCCGGAGAAGGCCAAAACTGACTACGACGACGATGACGAAAGTGGTGAATCATGGCGGACTTAGATCTTAACGATGAACCGGTGGAAGAAGTGGCCAAGACAGACGACGAGCTAAATATCACTGTCGCCGAGATGGTCACCCGGGTTGAGGACTTCATTGACGCCCGGGGTGAATCAATCACCGCACAGAGGCGGGTTAGGGATTACTACGACGGCAAGCAGTGGACAGATGAAGAGATAACCGTATTAGCCACAAGGAAGCAGGCCCCCATAGTAAGCAATCGAATTGCCCCGAAAGTTGATTTCCTCACAGGCGTTGAAGCACTTAGCCGCACAGATCCAAAAGCATTCCCCAGAACACCAGCCGAGGAAGACAATTCAGAGGCAGCCACAGATGCAATCAGGTTTGTGGTCGACAATAACGACTTTGATCAGATCGCCTCTGATGTAATGGAGAATCTCAACATTGAAGGATTAGGCTGCGTTACGGTAGAGGTGGAGAAAAAGCGCGGTGAATGGAATATAACACTTAATCGCTTTGCAGCAGATCGTTTTATCTACGATGAGCACTCGGCAGAGAAAGACTTTAAGGACGCAGAATGGCTAGGGGTTATCACATGGATGTCATTATCTGCAGCCGAAAGGAAATTTGAACTTGACGAAGACATAATATCCACTGTCCAGGGGAATTTCACCAGTGAAAACGCCTTCGATGATAAACCCTCGTTATGGTCTGATCGCAAACACGACCGATTAATGACTGTACAGATGTGCTTCCTATTAGAAGGTGTTTGGACTCATGCAATATTCACGAAGGGCGCCTGGCTGAGAAAGCCAGCAAAAAGCCCTTATCTGGATGAAGATGGAGAACCCAGCCAATTCTTTTACGGAGTCTCTGCCAAAGTTGACGCCGATGGCAACCGGTATGGAACTGCGCAGACTTTCCTCTCGCTTCAAGACGAGATAAACGCCGGTAGGTCAAAAGCCCACCATATAATGAATGTGAGGCAGACCCAGGGCGAAAAGGGAACTGTTGATAATGTCACCGAGATGAAGAAAGAATTAGCCAAGCCTGATGGTCATGTTGTAACTAATCCAGGTTTAGGTGGAATTCATATACTAGATACTAACGACATGGCAGCAGCGCAATGGCAGAGGCTGGCAGAAGCCAAGCAGGAGATAGACGAGGTAGGTGTAAACGATGACACTCCCGTGGCCTCTTCAGGGCGTCAAGAAGAGATGGTGCGGCAATCACGCATGGTGCCGCTCGCCCCGCTCTACGATGTCCACAAGCACTGGAAGAAACGCATTTACGAAGGAATTTGGATGAGAGTGCGTCAGTTCTGGAAAGAGCAGAAATGGATCAGGGTAACGGATGATGAGAAGAATGTGAGGTTTGTAGGCCTGAATCAGCCTATCACCATGGGCGAGCAGCTGCAAAAGATGGCTGATAACGAAGGTTTTGAGATACCTCCACAGGTTCTTCAAGATCCCAGAATGAACACCCAGGTAGGGACGAGTAACGAAGTTGCACAGATTGACGTTGATATTATCATTGACGAATCGGTGAATGTGGTTAATCTACAGTCAGAACAGTTTGAATCTCTGGTTAAATTGTATCAGGTCAATCCTCAATCGCCGCAGAGTCCACAAGGGATACCGTGGGAGAAGATTATCGAGGCCAGCTCTCTGAGGAATAAGCAAGATCTGCTGGACGGCGGGGATATGTCACCTGAAGAGCAGCAAATGAGACAGGTCCAGCAAGCATTGCAACAAGCCACTCAGCAGTTGAGCCTGGAGAAAGCCAAGGCAGAAGTCCAGAAGACACAGGCAGAAGTTGCCAAACTACAGAGCGAAGCAGTAGAGAATAGTCAGGATGCGAGGAAGACCGGCAACCAGGCTGACCAGATAGATTTAGAGAATCAGCTTTTACTGATTCAGCCGCATCCAGTAACGAGTGTAGCGATATGAAATGTGAGGACTGCGAGTTTTTTGGCGATGAAGAAGAGAAATTCAATGATACTGCCCTTAAAGACGAAGGAACTGGTTATTTTACGTGTAATTCCGTCCAACACGACGAAGACAGAGAGTATAAAAAAGGCCAGGGTGCGGTAGTTGTTGATGGCGAATGCTATTTTGCTGCACTAAGAGTAGAGAAAGACTTTGGGTGCGTGAAGTGGAGCAGAAAGGTTTCGATCCGCCAGATGGGTTAGCTATATGAACAGACGAAGATATCTATATTGGGAAAGCTGCAATAGAGGATATGATGTTAAGTTGAAAGTTAAGCAGTAACCGCCGCCGGGTTTCGGGCGTAATGGGCCGCCGCCATACGGGCGCTAGGAGAAGCTATGACTGATGATATTACTGACGAGAGTTCAACGAGTTTGAACGAAGAAAGTACAACGAGTTTAGACGATGCATTAAATGGTGTAGCCGATGAATCAGAGGTTAAAGGTGGGGCTGAGGAGCCTAAGCCAGCCGCTGAACCAGAGGTAAAACCAGAAGAGGGCGCAAAAGAGAAGGAGGAGGCCGCCGCTCCCCCAAATGTTACAGCTAAACAGGTCGAAGCTTTTAAGCGGAAGGCGATAGACGCAACCAAGAGAGCGCAAGCAGCAGAGCAGGCTTTACAGGCAGCACAACCGCAACCGAAGGCCGTGGATGTTTTTGAAGACCAGCAAGGCTACACGAACCAGATACTCGGTTCAGTGAACCAAGCGGTACTCAACGAGCGTATAAACGGCTCTGAGTACAGGGCTACTAAGAAATATCCCGACCTGTCGGATAAGGTGGACAAGTTCATTGAATTGAAAACCGCCAACCCGGCGCTGCAACAGGAGCTTTTAGCCCACCAGGATCCTTACGAGTTCATAGTCGAGACGGTCAAAAACGCCGAAGACTTTGAGCAAATGAAGGATGCCGATGGGTATAAAGCAAGAATTACTGCTGAAATTGAGAAGGATCTTAAGGCGAAGCATTATGCTGAGTTTCAAGCAGGGAAAACTCTTGAGGAATCTATACCGCCTTCAATGGCGAGTCAGAACAGCAAAGGCTCTTTGAGCGGTGCTGAATATTCTGGCCCAACCCCTCTCGACAATATAGTGGGCCCAGGAGCCCAACCCTAGGAGACCGCCGGGCCAGAACACTAGTATGGCAAGGGGAGGCAGACTCCTAGTTCTATCGTCGGGAGACGAAACGAGGATTAAATCATGGCTGATACTAATGTAGCCACGGGCCTGAAGGTCCAGCAATGGGATGACAAATTCTTTGTCGAAGCTCTCAATGCAAACATTTTCAAACCTTTCATGGGAAAGTCGTCTAACTCAGTTATTCAACTGCAGGAAGATTTAACCAAGCACAAAGGTGATGCGATTACCTTTGCTCTTGTCAACAAGCTGACTAATGACCCCGTAACAGGTACGGCGGTTATGGAAGGCAACGAAGAGGACATGGACAGCCGATCCTTTAAAGTTACGGTAGATCGTTTTCGTAACGCTGTACGGGTTGACGACCTGGATGAACAGTTCTCTGCTATTCCTTTGAGGGAAGCCGCTAAAGACACGTTGGTGGATTGGTCTATGGAGCTTGATCGAGATAAGATCATTGCAGCTCTTGCCTCTATCAATGGTGTAGTCTACGGGTCCGCAACTGAAGCTCAGAAGGATGCATGGTTAGTGGATAATGCCGACCGCGTGTTGTTTGGTGCTTTGTTGTCCAACAACTCAGGTCCAGGTGATCATTCTGCAGCTCTTGCCAATATCGACAACACTGCAGACAAGCTAACCGCCAGTGCAATTACTTTGTTGAAGCGGATAGCCAAGACAGCCACTCCCAAGATTAGACCTCTTAAACCCCGTAAAGGTGGTGTAACGTCTGATTCTTACATTTTGTATGTTCCCTCTCTCGTTCTACGTGATTTGACTCAAGATTCAGCATTCTTGCAGGCAAACCGTGAAGCACGAGAACGTGGTAAGCACAAAAACCCGATCTTCCTCGGTGCTGACTACATTTATGACAATGTGGCTGTCATAGAAGTCGAGGACATTGAGGTTATTAGTGGTGTTGGAGCGGGTAGTATTGACGTAGCTCCCGTTTATCTTTGTGGTGCGCAAGCTGTTGCTATGGCGTGGGCGCGCAGGGATTGGACTAAGGCTAAGGACTTCGACTATGGGGTGAAGAAAGGCGTGCAAGTTGCCAAGATTTACCAGATAGCCAAGATGTTGTTTGGTTCCGGTTCAGATGACACTGACGATCTTCAGGATCACGGTGTTGTTACTGGGTATTTTGCATCTGTTGCAGACAGCTGATTATTAGGGGGTTCGCCCCCCTTTCTGGAGGTAACAAATGACTGCAATATTACAGGGTGATGTAACTCCCCAAGGCATGAGCCAAGGTGATCTAGTCGCATTCTTGCAAAATGTTCGGGATGTGGTTAACGAGATACAGACGGATCATGCGACGAATGTAACCTTTAACAACGACCTGAAAACACTGCTAAACGACATTAGAACCTATTTAACGGGTGATAGGTTGTGGAGTGGCACACCAGGGTTGGCAATTGATACTAATTTCGATGTGCAATCAGCTACTGATTGTCAAGTTAGTATTGATGGGGTTTTAGCGACAATTTCGGCTGCGACTTGTGACACAGGCACCGCGGCTGCTATAGCGGCTTCACAGTGGGGTGTTTTCCTCGTTAGTGCTGTGGCTGGTGGTACGTTGACAGCAACTTGGGCAACGGCAGCGGGTGCTGGCTATGCTAGTGAGGCGTTAGCAATAGCTGCTTTACCGGCAGCACCGGCTGACGAGGCTCCTTTGGGTTACGTAACAGTTAACGCTCATGCGTCCGGCTTCACAGCTGGTACAGATGCGCTGACGACTGGTACAGGTGGGAACGTGGCTACTGCTACCAACTATTACAACTTGGCTGATCCTGCTAGTACGATCACAGCGGCAATTAGCTCAAGTCCGGCAGCATCATTAACCAACTCAACGGCTTTAAGTCTGAGTAAAACGTAAGAGGAAATAATCATGACTACATTTACAGCAGCGAGAGCTGCAGCAGCAAAAGCGGTCCACCAAGCAGTTGGTTCTGGGATCGTCAACGTAGCATATGGGACGCTTGAAGTAGCGGCGAATCCTGTTGCTGACGACATTTATGTGATGTGCAAGGTTCCAGCAGGAGCGGTTATCCTCGGCGGTAATGTTTACGCTGATGATATGGATACCGGGACCGAGACATTGGATATGGACCTCGGCTGGGCGGCCAATGGTGGATCTGGCACGTATGACAGTGCTGATCCTGATGGCCTTGGCAATTGGGGTGTATGGACTGGTGATGCATTTGCAGCTGGGAACATAGCTAATGCAGCCGGGATTAATTTGCCTTTCGCAGGCAATTTTATAAATGGTGATTTACCTGTATTTACCAGAGAAACCACCATCCAACTGGTATGCATTGCAACGGCGGCCACTTTTGCCGCTGGCGCTTTGTCTGTAGTAGTTTATTACGCAGTTCCCTAATGGTCTTGGGGGTTTCGGCCCCCTTTTTTTAAGAGAGAAAGATTATGCAAGTAAAATATGTTGGACCGCTACAAAAGGATGTTTCTGGTTATGGTTATAACTTCCCTCAAGGGGGCGCCATCGAAATTGATGACGGGCGAGTTTTGGGTAAATGCCGAGCTAATCAGGAATTTGAAGTGCTCGAAGAGAGCGATGAGGCAGAAACTGCCACTTTCGAAGAGGTAGAAGAAGATGGCGACTCCACTGGAAGTGAAAAACTCAGCACTAAGAAGCCTCGGCGTAATAAGGTTCAGGGGAGCGGCAGATCCGGAGCACCAAGCGGAGATTAGTGAGGCTTACGACGAGTTATACGCTCGACTGAAGGATGAAGAATTAGTCTCTTGGTCTGCCACTGGCAATATACCTGCAAAATGGGCTACGACTGTTATTGATTTGCTTGCATTCTCCAGGGCTAATCAGTTCAGTGTCTCAAATGATCGCTTTGCCAGGTTAGCCGGTGCGGCTTCGGTCGCCGAAAGGTATAAATTCGTCTTGAACGCCGACGACTACACGCCCCCGGTTGAAGAAGAGGAGCCGACAGACTACTAATGTTGATTCCTATCCCTTTAGTGGGTCCGAGCAATACAGACAGAGAGGTGAAGGTCTCGAACGAGCTTTCAAGGAACCTCTATCCTGTTGTGGACCAGTTTGGGCGTGTTTTAGTCTCTCAGAATTCAATACCAGGGTCTAAATCGTTTGCGGTGCCTACGCCCGGCGCCCATAGAGGGTTTCATAAATTCTCTGTAAGTGAGACGGAGAACGTACTATTTACGGTTAACAATCAGGTTCTGTACAAAATAAACGAATCTGGTGGAGTGACTGAAATAGGGGTTATTGCTGGCGCGAATCGGTGTATTTATAGTGTTAATGGGGAGGAAGGGGAAATATTAACAATTACCACTGGTGGAAATACCTATCAATGGGATTCAGTCAATGGTTTAGTCTTAAACACCAGCCCAAATATTATCTCACCAAGAAGTAACGCAACGATAAAATCCCAGACTTTGTATGATGGGCAATTCGGTGCCGTTAAAGTTTCCGATATTGACACGCCTGGGGTAATTGGCGGGTTGTCGTATTTCACAGCAGAAACTGACCCAGATTCCTCGCTGAGAGTATTTAAACACCTCCAAAATGCTTGGGTGTTTGGGTCAAGCAGCATAGAACCGCATTACTTTGCGGATAGCGGGAACTGGAAGCTGATCCAAAACCGGGATATTCCCCACGGACTCGGGGCCATTTACAGTGTGGCCAGCACAGATGAAAGGATCTACTTCCTAGATGACACCAGGACGCCCAGAGCGATCATAGGAGGCGTAGCGCAGGATATAGGGACTCCAGCCCTCGGCGCAGAGATTGAAGGCTACGCGCGCACTGACGACGCAATAGGGTTTACTTTCGAGTGGGATCAGGAAAGGTTCTACGCTTTGGTGTTCCCGGCAGCCAACAAGACAAAGTGTTTACATGAGAAGTCAGAGTGGTGGTTTGATTTATCCAGTGGTACGAATGGCGGACGGCACAGAGCGAATGATTACGTTCGGGCCTTCAATAAGCACTTAATAGCTGATTATCAGACCGGTGAAATATTTGAATGGGATTTTGCAACTTATACAGATGACGGTTCAACACTACTGAGACGACGAGAAACAGTTGATATTCATGCCGGTATGGAGCCGATGAACAGGCCTGGCCGGACGCTAGAATTGAATAAGCTCATTATTGAGTGCTCGGTAGGGCAGGGAACAGCAACGGGGCAGGGTTCGGACCCTAAACTGATGATTCGGCAGTCTACCAACAGTGGGCGGCGGTGGGAGTCTGAAATAACAAGGGGTTTGGGCGTATTGGGAGATTACAACAAACGAATAGAGGTTGATTTAGCTGGAAATGTCGATACGGTTAAGTTTCAGTTGAGCGTATCAGATCCTGCTAATTTCACACTAGTATCGGCATCACTTGACGCTACTTTGGGGTTACAATGAGTGCAGAAACGATTGACCCGGGAAAGGTTATAATACCTGGAACAACTTCCCAGAAACCTGAAATTAAGGCCATAGCAATAGCCACAAGTAAATTAGCGGATCAGACCTTTTTGATACTTGAAGAATTGAAAGAAATCGAGAAAAGAATAGCAGCATTAGAAGCATAGGCGCCGGGAGGCGACATGGCAGCAACAAGGCAACAGATTAGCCAACTGATAAACCAGTGGGCACAGCAGAATGGTTTTTTGGATGTTCTTAGTACGAATCCGGAGGCGTTTCAAGGCACAGCCTTTGTATCAGAGCAGCTGTTTAAAATCCTGAACAGCACCATACCTCAAGAACAAAAGGATGCTCTTGTTGTCCAGACATTTGGTCAGGCTACGACATTTCTCCAGCCTTTTGCAGATGCCGCGCAGGGCCAAGATATTGGACAGGCTTTAACCGGGCAGCAACCTACAGCACAGCCGCCCCCAACATTTCAAGAGACAACAGCAAGCGAGCAGTTAAGACAACAACAAGAGGCAGAGGCCACAGCAGCACAGCAACAGCAGCAACAGCAACAGACTAGAGCAGAAGAGGTAGCTATAACACAAAAGCCAGCAGCAGAAACCAGGGGAACTGATCCAACTGAAGAGGAGCTATTAACTACTGGCGATGATCTGTTAGTTGGTGAAACTGAAACTATGGAAGCTGAGACGGGGGCGGATCGGGGGCAGAGGGAAGACAGAGGAGATCAGACCACAGACGGACAAGATACAACAGAGGCAGCGGGTAGGGATGAATTATCCCCTGAAGCACAAGCACAGATTGCAGAAGATCAGAAAGCCGCACTACAGAGAGAGCTTAGCCAATTCCAGCAATTGCCGCATATGGATCAGATTATTGATTGGGCAAATCAGGCCGGATTTTCAGCGTTACTATTTACGAACCGAGACGCAAGAAATGCAGCGGTCCAGTTATCTGAGGGCGTTGATGTCATACTGAATAATCCTAATACTGGGTCACAGAGAAAGACAGACCAAGTTAATGAATTACTACAATCAACTGGCAGTTTTTTCAATCAGACATTTCCTAACCAAATAGGGACATTAGACGCTAACGGAAACTTCAAACAGCAGCAGCCGCAGGAGATAGGCGTTCTAGGCGCTATTGGTATTGCTGTAGGTTCTGCAATAGTGAGTGCATGGTCAGCAAACAGAGCAGCAGATGCCACTGGGGAGGCATCAAAAGATGCTATAGCAGCCAATCAAGCGGCTTTTGAACAGTACAGGCAAGACACGCAGATAACGAGAGCTACAGGCCAGAACGCCCTATTAAACCTGTCTGCTCACTTGGGTAGAAATCAACTACCTCCTAGGCTATTTGATACCGAAACATTGCCCACTGTTAACCCGTTTCAACCACAGTTCGCGCAGGCGCAGCAGATTGATCCACAAGCTACTTTAGAACAGGGGTTAACCCAGGCGCGCGCTATTGACCCACAGGCCGCGCTCAATCCATTCTTAGAGCAAGCAGGACAGATTGACCCACAAGGTACACTGGAGACCAATCTAGCCGGTGTACGGCCTCTCACGGGTATTAATCAGGCTTTTAGGGATGTAGACATATCAGGACAGGCACCACAGATAGGGCAAGCCCAAAACATAGGTGTTGGGCAGAATCTACAGGGTTTAGGTCCAGATCAACTCCAAGGATTACAAGGTGGTTTCAGAGGGATAGACCCAAATGCAGCTTTTCAGCAGAATATCCAGGGTGTTCAGGCTGTGGATATCACAGGTCAACCAGGGCAATTTGCTGATTTACCTAGTCTTGATATTGATATTGAAAATGACCCTACGTTTGCTTTTCTTTTAGGTGAAGCTGGAGACGAATTCAGCAGGCAGCAATTAGCGTCGGGACAATTTAGGTCAGGATCTACTGCGACGGATTTTGAGGAATTTAAGCAGGGTTTAGCACTTTCCAGAACTGGAGAGCTCGAGGACAGAGCACTACGCCAACGACAGCAGATATTTAATGAGCAACTTGCCCAGCAAGAACTGGAGCAGAGCAGGCGGGCACAGTTATTCGGAGAGGCTACAACTCAAGCGGGTGTTGAATCTGGTCTTCGTAGTCAGTTATTTGGTGAAGATGTCACTGGCGTAGGAATTGACCAATCAATACGACAACAGCAATTCGGTGAGGCTCAATCCAGGGATCAGGCTTTAATGGCTCAGCGTCAGCAATTATTTAACGAAGGTATGAGTTTAGATGAAGTTAATAGGATAACTAGAGCGCAGCTGTTTGCAGAAGGTGGAACCGAGGCTGATTTTAATAGAATTACTCAAGGTCAGGAGTTTGGGCAGGCTATAACTCAAAACCAGGCACAACTTGCCAACCAGCAACAGCTTTTAAATACCGGGTTTGGTGTTGGTCAGTTCGCGCAACAGCAACAAGGGCAAGAGGCTGATTTAGCTTTCGGGCAGTCTGCCGCAGAATCGGCCAACAGGTCTAATTTGTTTGGTGAGGGTGTAACTGGAGTTAATTTACAGTCTCAACTTAGAAATCAGCTATTCGGTGAAGGCTTGGCGACAACTAACCAGCAGTTCGGGCAAGAGCAGACTATTTCACAGCAACAGTTCAATCAGTTATTTGAACTATCGCGACTGGGTGCCAATACTACTGCGCAAGTTGGGACGACTGGGGCCAATACCGCAGCTAATGTGGGCAACTTGTTAAGTAATCAGGGTAATGTTGAGGCAGCCGCAGCAGTTGCGCCGATTAATGCGTTTAATCAGACATTAAATAGCGGTTTATTTAACGTAGGCCAGCAGCAAGGTCAGAACCAGAACTTATTTGGGTGATAAAATGGCAAACGGTGTAGACATTATTCAAAGAATGACGCATCTTGATCCAAATCAATTATTTGCAGGCAGGCAGGCAGGACGTCAGCTAGGCCAGCGTAACGCGCTATTTGGCCAGCAGCAGGAGTTAAATCAGCTTGATCTGGAGAATAAGCGCCGGGAGCAGAGTACAGCCTCTTTTAAGCAGAATGCTTTGCAGGCAGCAGCGTTTATTGATAGCGGTGATTTACAGAGTGCCAAGGCTGTATTTGATGCAGATCCTACTGATCCAGTGAGCGCTAATCTATCTCGCAGGCTTGGTGCAGGGCAGACTGAACAGGTACGGGCATTTTTAGGTAAGATGACTGGTGAACAACCAAAGACTTTTCAGAAACCCTTCGCCGTAACAGGCCCAGGTGGTGATCCTGCATTTGGTAGGGTTGATGAATCAGGTAATATTGGAATCGTACCAGGAGCCACACCACCTAAGAAAGTGGGGCAGACCATTAATGTGGACTCTTCCGGACAACCATTGTCATTTGACGAGGTTGTTAGAAGGGCTGGTGCTGTGAAAGGTGCTGAAGCCCAAGCTGCCGCTAGAGCAAAAAGGTTTCAATCGTCAATTGATAAGATTAAGTCAGAAGGCCAAGCAGCCAGAGGAACGATAGCAACAGTAAGAGCGCAAATGTCTATCCCAGCGACAACAGGGCCCGGAGAGGACGCCATAGACGTAGCCAGGAGAGGTGCGGTTGCTCTTGGTCGCTTACTTGGTGTTGATGACCAGACATCGGAGAGAGTACAAAAGATTACTAATCTAGCAGGGTTTAAATCTTTCCAGGAGAGCCTTGTTGGCGATAGGCTTGCAGAGGAGCCAGGTGTTAAAACCGATAGTGACGCTAAGCGTATGAGAGAAACGCTAGCTAATACTAACAATCCTGTTGAGGCTAATAAAATAATTAGCGGGTTTATCCTAGCAGAAGGGGTAAGAAAGGATAATAGGGAGAAATTCCTAGAAGAGAACCTAGCAAAGGGAGAGGAAAATATAGATAAATTGGACAGGGAATGGAATAATTTTGTTCGGGCTACTCCGATTACTGGCACCAGTCCATCAACGGGAAGGATTGTTTTTCTTTGGCAGTTTAAGGAGCAGAATCAGGGAGCAGACGAAGAAGAGTTATTAGAAGAATGGAGGCGTGTTTATGCCAAATAAGTTCCTTGATCCGACTACAGACCAGAGTCAAGCACCAAGACCGACACAGGCTAAATTTGTTGATCCTGGCGCTACTGAAGAGGTGGAAAGGCAAAAGGCTGATTTTGGTACAGGGCTTATACAAATGATAGCCCAAGGTTTAACTTTGGGTTTTTCTGACGAGATAAGCGCCGCAGCAATGGCCGTTCCAGCCTCACTACAGACGGGTGAGGACATAAGCATTGTTTATAATACTTTAGTTGGTGATATCCGGGGCCAGCAAGACCAATTCAGAGAAGAAAACCCAAAAACAGCCCTAGCCGCAGAAATAGGTGGTGGGTTATTGACTGGTGGGGCTGGTGGTTTAAAAGTAGCAGGTTCTCAAGCATTAAGGAATGCACCTAGATTGACAAAGTTTGCAGCTGCTGGCGCAGTACCGGGATCTATAACGGGGGCTGGTTTTTCTGATTCCGACAGCATACCAGAGGCTGCGAAAGACGTTCTAGTAGGTGGTACGACTGGAGCTGCCACAGGTGCGGCGCTTCCAATAGTAGGCGGGTTTGCTGCAAAAGGGTTACAAAAAGGCGCAGTGGCCATTGATACTGCATTCAGGGGCGCTCCCACAAGGGCTTTAAGGCAGGTTAAGCAAGCTTTTGAGTTAGACGAAGTTTCAGCGGCCAATGCACTAAGGAAAAAACAAGTTCTTGGTGAAGAGGCTAGTTTAGGCGATATTGGCGGTGAAAATGTATTGGGTATCGCTGAAGATATCGCGCAACAACCAGGTAGGGGGCGGAATAGGGCCGCTAAATTCCTTACGGACAGATTAAAGCAGCAGAGAGTTAGGATAGTTGATGCGGTTAAAGGTAAGTTAAGCAGCCAAGCTGGGACATTGAACGAAGCCTCAGAGGAAATATTAACCAGAATGAAGGTAGAGTCTAGGCCAATATATGAGCAGGCAATGTCAGTTAGGATTAACAACACAGAACCATTGCAAGCATTAATTACTAATCCTAAAGTAAAGCCTCTTATACCGAAAGCGATAAAACTTGCACAATCAGATGTTGATTTGCCTCAGTCATTAAAGAGCGGTTTAGATCCAGATAACCCGAATATGGTTGTATGGGATTATGTTAAAAAGGCTATTGATGACAGGTCTAGAAAGGTGGGAGGGAATGAGAGGAGAATTCTTACAGGGATAAAAAACAAACTTGTTTCAGTGCTCGACAATCAAAACCCATCATACAAAGAGGCGCGGAAGGTTTGGTCAGATAGTGCGAGGCAACTAGATGCCCTTGAGGAGGGTAGAAGTATTTTCAAAGATGCAAAAACAGACATTACAGACCTGAAAACAAGATTTAAAGGCATGAGTGATGATCAGAAGGAGTTATTTAGGGTTGGGGCAGGTCATGAGGTATTAAATATTGTAAGGAACGCAGACGACACATTGAAGGGTGTTCCAGCGGCTAGTCTTCTTAAAAAGATATTCGGATCTCCTGCAAAACGGGAAGCTTTACAGACGATTTTTGAAAACCCATCTGATTTCAGGTCATTTAGACGTACACTTCAGGCAGAACAGAAGTTTTCGGATAATGCTAATACAGTACTGGCCAATTCTGCTACTGCGCGAAGGCTGGCACAAAAAGAGGCCGGAGGCGTTGACGCTACATTGGCCGCTGAAGTAGCGGAGGCGTTAAAGGGTAGGATATCAGCAGGCTTAAGGGCTATAAGTAGGGTAGCGAAGGGTGCAACTGATGATACCGCAGTAAAAAAGGAACTTTCAGAAAGAGTATTCACTAAGGATCTAACTGCTATCAAACAAACGCTGAAAGAAATGGATGAGGCGGGCTCAACGCTACCTAAATGGGCGCAAAGCGCGCTAAGACTAGAAGACAGGAATCTAGTTAAATGGGTGAAAGTAGAGCAAAACAGAAACAGGTTAATAGAATTTATGAGCGGGGGCTTGTCTGCTCAGCTTGCAAAGTAGGAATATATTTGTAATAAAGCTCAGCGACAACGATACCGAGCACCAAGCCAGCGAGAAATCGCCAATCAGCAATAGAATTTTGCCATATGATGCCCGCAAGCATCAGGACGAAAACCGAATAAATAGCTATTTGTTTAAACCACATAAGGTAAAGACACATGTTTAAAAGATTTATTGTACTCTCTTTAGCCATACTATTGTCAAGTAACGCTTTCGGAGCGTTCACAGCAGCTACCAGGCTACCGCATCAATACATGGACGCTAACGGTGATCCTTGCTCTGGGTGCGTTCTATCGGCTTTTGACAGTGGAACTACTACCCCGGCAATAATGTACTCAGACAATGCTGGCACTTCTCTAGGAACTTCAGACACGCTCACGTCAACAGGTTATACAACCTCACCAATCATATGGCTGGATAACTCCAAGGATTACAAGTTTGTACTAAAAACCTCCGCAGCTGTAACTATTTGGACTGCAGACACGATAGTGCCAGAGGGAAAGGGCGGAACCACGATAGAAGGGAATTTAGTTATAAGCGCGTCAGACGCAACAGCCAGGTCAGTTACTGTTTACAACACAAATGGCGGTATGCAGTTCCTAGCCGATGCAACAACAGGAGATTTTTATCTTAAGCAAGTTAATTCTTCAGGAGCAGATGAAGAGGATTGGATTTTTGGTGACAGGTCAGACGGTAGTTTAACACTATATCAGAATGATTCTCCTTTTCTTGATGCCGATGGAACCAGTGTTGATTTGACTGGTTTAATTACTTCTGCAGGCGTTTTATCTGTTGATGACACAACCGATTCTAGTTCTACTACCACGGGGTCAATTCATACAGACGGTGGTCTAGGAGTAGTTAAAAACAGCTTCTTTGGTAACAAAGTAACAATAACTCAAGCTGCAGCTGATGCTGGTTTGCGGGTAGATTCTGACGGGTCTACAACTAACGCTGCTCTTTTTGTTAGTGCTAATGGGTTAACCACAGGATCAGCGGCTTTAATTTCATCAGCCAGCACGGACACTGGGACAAGAAATATTCTACAACTGATTAATAGTGATAGCGCCGCTACTGGTACAACAGTTCTTAGTGTTAATCAGAGCTCAGCAGTTAGGGCGGGGTTTATTAATCAAGACGCCAATGCTGAAGCGCTTGTTATTGATAGTGAAGCCACTACAGCTTCGGGGGTTAGTTTCACATCACCTACTCAGACCACAGGCACTGTATTGCAAGTATCAGGTGCAGATTCACTTACAACAGGAAAGGTGGCTGAATTTACCTCAAATTCAGCGGAAACAGACACTCGCCAAATAGTATTAATTCAGAATGACAACGCAGCAGCAACAGGCACAACAGGGTTAAAGGTTATTCAGGATTCCACAGGTCTTGCCGCTGATTTCGGTGGTGATGTTAGTGTAACTGGAGGCATTACAGCAGTTACAGACATTACACTGTACGATACTGCAAACGAAAGTAATCCGAGTATTCTTGTTGGGTCTAGTGCTGCAGAGCAATTTAAGATCCAACCTGTTTCTGATACGGGCGATAACGATGTTTTATATGTAAATTTCGTGTCTACTACTGCCAGTGCTACTGCTGATGCTGGGCATATGAGATTTTCGGTAGATGACGATTTAAAGTTAGGGATTTATGATGATGGTGTTGTAGTGTTTGTTGACACTGTTACTACTGGAGTAGCGGTAGAGGTTTCAGATGCAGATGCTTTAACATCAGGGACAATAGCAGAATTCACCTCAAACTCGTCAAGTGGTACAGCTAGAAACCTTGTAGAGGTTATAAACGATAATACCGCAGCGACAGCAGCTAATAATATATATCTAAAGCAAGATGCAGCTAATTCATTTATCGAATTTGTAGGTACCTCGGCGGGGACTACTACAGATCCGTTATCTACACTTACGACCCCTGGGGCACTTACGGGTTATATTCAAATCAAAATTAATGGCTCTAAGTTCTGGATTCCTTATTATGCAGACCCTAGTTAGTAACGGTACTTAATTAATAGCCCGATAATCACACCACTAAGAAGTGCTAGACAATGGCTAGCGATCAGCAATAGGTTGTATATCTCGTGTGGGCTCATAGGTGTCCTATAGTGTATTATTCCCTTAGTTGAATAAAAGGCGGGTTTCCCCACCTGTATCGTTAATCGACTATTCGCCAATCGTCGGCAGCCATATCGGTCTGACTGGCCAGCCATGGAACAACATTGCCCTGCGCTGTTTTCATTGCAAAGTATGCTCCATATGGAACATTGCCACCAAACTCTGCTTTGGCTACATCTGTCACAGCTGGGTAAACGTTCTCTGGAACAAAATAGACAAACATTCCTTTCCCATTCCATCCCAGGCGCTCAACTTTCAACCCCAGTATCTTCGCCGCTTCGGTAGCCATACCGAAACTCATACCGTCAACGGGTCTATACGAATTGTCAAACACACCCTTCGGAGACCACGATATATAACCTTTATGATTAGGGTGGTTCGCTTGGCCACCATCAATATACTCGACAAGAAACCCATCATCACTACCATCCTCATCATCGGGAAGTTTCCACACTCGATACGCGTTGTAATCGCCCCGATTCATTGCCACTGCCAGAATCATCTTTACGCCGATATGTTTTTTCATACTCATACTCATTTCCTCTCGTTGGTTGTGTTAAAACTATTTATTGTGCCATCGGCCGCAAAGCTCATCTATTTCTTTGTCATCTTCCCGCTCTTCAATAGCCCGACGCCTAGCAGTTAAAGAGCGGTTATACTCTGCCAATTCACTGTCAATGACTTTCTGTGGTTTACGCTCTTTGTATAGCTCACCTTTGGCTATCACAATATGTTTATATTCTGTTGGTCGTCGCATGATAAAAGTTCCTTCAGTTTTTGCTTGTAATAAAGCTCAATCTCTTTGTAATCCTGCACAGTGCGTTTTGTTACCTTGGATTTGCTTGCTTTCATCTCGTCGACCGCCTCATTTCCGATCTTAATTCTTAACCTGGCTTCATAATCATCGCTATTCCCGCCCTTGTACTGATTGCAATAAACGCTTTGTGCATGAATATTCCTTTCGTCATATCGAAGATGAGAATAGTTTCCTGATTCTAAAAAATGACCCGCTTGAAAGGTTTTCTTATGCGGACGGCCACAACAAATACAGGGCAGACCTTTATCGCGAGTTCTTATATACAAGTGGCAAGCTGTTTTTGCTGCCTTCGCCCTAGTCTTTGGGTCATTCTCGTAAAACTCCCTATCGTGTTTAGCGTTCTTTTTCTTGGTTTCAGCTTGTGCCATTTTCAAATACTTGGCAGTTGATTTATCTCTTCGCTTAATAGCAAGATTGGTTGCACAACTGATATCGCAAAACCAACCACCATGTATTTTAATCATGGCATCTACTGGCTTACGCTCCTTGCAGCTTGTGCAAAGTCTGAGTTTATTCATAAGAGATCATCTTTGCTTGGCCAGGGGATTGAGATTCCAAACTCTTGAGCAGTGAAACGATTCAATGTTTCGTAAACCTTGGTGTACTCAACTGTATTTGCATCCGCAGTGCTTGATTTTTTAATGATCACTTCCTGTAGCGGCTTCCAAAGTTCTTTTTTAACTAGATCGCTGTTCCAAGGGATGTCTATTTTAGGGCGTAGTTCAAAGAATCTTCGCAGATCATACCCGGCTTCGTTCAATTCATCGGCTAGCAAAGTGAAGTAAGTATGTAAAGCTTTGTTCTGTTTGTTGGTGCGTTGTTTAGCAACAGACCATTTATACGCAACATACTTGTGCTCGGCGCGGAGCCGTTTAACTTGCTCTATGAATAATTCTTCACTGTAATCTGAATTCGTTATCCAGGGTTTCATTGTTAACCCAACCTCTCAGCAGACATTATTGCCCGCCCGATCATCTCGGGTATTTGTGGCACTACTGCGTTTCCTAGAGCTCTAAGTCTGTGTGACCTATTGAGTACCCCATTAGCCACTCGACCCACTCCGGGTTCAACTGGCCACCGACTTGTTCGCGCAGCGGCTTTCCTCGGGGATGGCTGTCTCGTTTCTCCTTCCCCGCGGCAGAGAACTTCCCCGACCTGTAATCCGATGCCATCGGTGTTGCCCATAACGCCGGCGCTTTCACCGCACTGACAAGAGTTGCACCCCTTTTCCCGTCTGGAACATTCACACCCTGTTTCGCATTGGCCGCGGTTGGCGTTGGAAACCATGACCCGGGCAGTTTTTGCATTGCCGGTGCCGCCTGGTTGGCTGTTGCTGTCGGTGTGTGCAATAAGTCTTGCGCGCTCAGCTTCGGTTCGCCTCGGCTGTTGTATTTCCCTTTCTTCCTGTTTACTGCATCGTCCGCCACTGGTGTTTGCCACAATCCACACCCTATCTCTTCGGTGATTGGAATCGACGGCACAAGCCGGAATAACAAACGTTTGGCAGGCGTAGCCGATACTTTCCAGGTCAGATAACACTTCGTCGAGTCCCATGGTGATGTGGCCAGCAACATTTTCACCAATGAACCAAGCCGGCCGGAGCTCCTGTAATAATCTAAACACTTCTGGCCAGAGGTGACGGTCATCTTCTGCGCCTGCTCGCTTCCCGGCAAGGCTAAACGGTTGGCATGGGTATCCC
This sequence comes from Desulfobacteraceae bacterium, assembly GCA_003354055.1. The sequence continues at coordinate 31,952 of PIVQ01000012.1, forward strand.
CCGCAAATAAGGTCAATTGGTCCGACATGCTCACCTCTCAATAGTTTGACATCCTCAAATATTGGCACATCCGGCCAATGTTTATTAAGCACTTTCCTGCAGAATGGGTCTATCTCACAAAAGGCTATGGTTTCCATTCCTGCACGCTCTAGGCCGAGGGAGAATCCACCGGTAGAATGCCAGAGAACAAATCTAATACTTTAAATTTATCTTCTGGCATTTTTAACCTCCTTTTGCTTGTAGTAGTGTTTAAGTGATATCTCTCTCCTTTTCTCCGGGTTTTTCTTTGCCCATTCTTTGGTTATTTCGCAGTGGCATTTTTTGCACCTTGATGATGGGGTGAATCCTTTCCTTGGATAGAATGATGAAAGCTTTAGAATTTTTTTGCATGTTGTGCAGGGTTTATGAGTCCATTCACCATCTAACATTTTCCATCCAGCATGAATTCGTCTGTGATCTGAATTAGAAAGAAGAATTAAATTACCTAAACTATAATTTCCTTTGTTGTGATCAATATGGTGTATTTCGTGGTTTTTAGGTTTAGGGCCATGCGCCATTTCCCAAACATAAACATGTATTTTTACATCTCTCCCACCCAACCAAATAAGCTTATATCCTTTAGCGTCCAAATATACCGGATAATTGCCAAACATTTCACCGTCGAGTCGTTTGCCAAATCTCCCATTTTTTGTTCTTGATTTATTCATATTAATAATCTTAGTAAATAGATCTAGTGCAGTCAACTACTTTCACTTCATACTCTCCTTTACAGCCCTGCGCTATAATCTTCGCCTAGAGCTTCCAATGGGTCAAAATTGTCATGATAATATTCTCTCCAATCGTCCTTCATATCGTCTGATATTTCATAGCACCAACGATTCTTGGCAATCGTTTGCAATTGTTCAAACCAATCGTTGTAGCTGTCTCGCAACTTAATACACAAATATCCTGGCTCTTTCACTTCAAACTCACATCGCTTAACATTTGCTGCTCTAAGTTCGTTGGTATCCATCATTATTCCTCCAGTGCTCTAGTATTCGTAGTGTACTTCGCCATTTTCCAACCACACATTTTCAGGTTTGCACCCTCGCCTTCTTGCTACGCTCTTCCTGTATTGCTGTTCTCTGCCTTCACACTCAACCAAATCTTTTTTGTGTTGGAATTTTAACTCTCTTATTTCCTGCTCCAGTGGATTAGCTATACAATCATGCCCGAACGCCATACCGTAATTCTCATGCGCACCTTCTACCCAATCAACAACCTCTGTAATTTGCGACTCTGTTGCAACTATTCCAATCTCTTCAAACGCTTCTTTTATGCACTCATCCCAGTAGTTCATATTTATTCCTCTAGTCTATGCTCTTAAATCCTAGCTGATCGCTTCTGCCAAATCTGTCATACCTTGCACATAAGCTATCGCCAGCATTTGATTCAAATTGATATTCCCATACGCGACATGATTTCTTATATATGCCGTACGCTTGTGTGCCATCCAGTAGAGGTTATTGTGCATCTCCGTTGGCACTTTAATTTCCTTGCAATTCTTATCTATTGGAGAAATATTTAACATTCTGCGCCTCACTGTCTTTCCTCCGCATTAAATGGCATAGGGGTGTTTCTGTCTTCACTCATCCAGTGTTAATCCAACAGGGTGTTTGTGCCGATCTATTCCCATTACGTACTCAACAGCCACACAAACGATGCACTCCCCGCAATGATTCTCTTGGCATGTTTGAGTTATCGCTACCTCTCTTAAAACTTCCTCCAACACAGAGGCCGTGTTATATCCAGCGTAACTGATCGCATCTCGTATGGTTTGTATATCCATATTATTCCTCTACCGTTAATCCAAGGTTAGGAGACAAAGCAACCTGCTTGTTGTTCTCGCCCCTGTAAGGCTCTGTAAGCAACATAACATTCACCAATATTCTGCTAGTTTGTGTTCCCGTAGAATGCTGTCCGGGTTGTTATGCAGTGCCGCTTGCTGGTTTACTATCACTAACGCCTCGTCTATTGACATGTACTGGTGAGATCCTGGTGTGTCAAAACCATAAGCGAACTTCATGTATCTTACCCAGGCGTTGGCTATTTTAGGGTCACAGTAAAATACCTCTTTCACTTCCTCTGGCTTGATACTCTTTCTTCGGTTTTTAATGTCGGCTATTATGGCCAAGATTCTCCAAGGCTCCGGCATGTATTTGTTCTCCTTGAAATCCTGATCAACTGCCTGACTGAAATCTTCAAACAATTCATGGCAAACAGCATTAAACCAACCTTTGGCCATTACTGGCGTGAGAGACTTTCCCCTTTGTTCAGCCATTTCTTTGATTCTGTATGCAAAATCTGCTGCTTCTTTTACGTTCATAATCCTTTCTCCGCAACGATCTGAGCTATTAAATCTTCCGCTACTTTGTTGTTACTATCGGTCATTTGCTGCTCTTTGGTTGGGAAGTTACTAGATGATCGAGAACCTCCCCCATTGCCTTTTCGTGCGTTTAGCATCCATTCAGATTTAAATGACCCCCAACCTTTAATCACCCATTCCTCGAAACAATCTTGGATAGTAAAACCGTCAGTTAAGGATTGGTGTAATTGCTTACCCATCAAATCAAATGCCTTTTGTGTGTTCGCTAGCCTCTTTGCTTTTCTTGCTGCCATGATCGATTTGAGTGTTTCTTCGTCTGGTTTCTCTGGCCATGCTGCGTAATCTATTAGTTCTTTATCATTCTTTACATTCTTTACATTCTTGTTAGTGTGCTTCTGCGGTGCTTCTGCGGTGCTTTTGGTGTGCTTCTGCGGTGCTTCTGCCTGATATTCTTCCCATTTAACAATCGTAAGTACTTGTTGTATTTGATCATTATGGATAATAATCTGGTGTGCGTTTTCGAGCCTTTCTAAAAACTTACCAACTTTTTTGTTTGACCATTGCCAACGGAGCGATAATGCCTTTTTTGACCATCCACATTGGCCTCGATCCACATTCACAATTATCCCTCTCTTCTCAAAAGAGCCCGGTTTGTGATTGGTCAAGAGCAGAAGATCTACCCAAGCCCTGTTTTTGCCGAAAGGTTCAGAAAGCCACTCATTCCTATCACAAATTGAACGATGGAGCTTTATCCATCCTTCCATCATTCACCAAGGGCAACGAATTCCGAAACAGATTTGCCAAAAACACTGGCAAGCTTGATCAGCATCTCAGAGGAACAGCCTTCCTGCTTCATTAGGGTGCTTATGGTTTGTGGGGAAACGTCAAGCTTTTCAGCAAGTTTCTTCTTCATCATGCCGGTATCGTCAAGGCATTTGGTTATCGACTTACTAATATCCATTACATTCTCCGTTATCTGGTTTAAGCAAAATTCTAGTTTATATAGAAAGTTAAAGCAAGCCTCGATATATAATTAAATATATACTTGTATTCCTGGATTTCCTTTGCTAAGGTTCAATTAACAGATCACAAACGGGAGAGAGAAGATGACAGTTAAATGGAAGGTAGGCGAGTCATGCTACAGCTCGATGTGCAGAATCGGTGAATTAACTGTCCACTTGTCGAGGATTAACTTTAAGTGGTTTCTAACTTGCTATCCATTTTTCGAAGTCACTCCACTGGCAGGATCGACTTTAGAGGAAGCGCAGTGTCAAGGGTTGGCAAAAATCCAAAATGTTCTGCAGGAAGTAATTAATGAGATCTGCGCTACTTAACCACCTTCCCGAGTCCTGCCCAACACAGGACTATAAACTGTTAAATGTTGGCCCATGCCCCTTAACTGGGGATTTTGGGTAGAAGGTAATTACTTTCGTAAGCTAAAGAAATCAAGAAGAGTGGGAGAGAGAAATGAGACCAATCACAAAGTATGTGGCAAAAGATGGTTTGGAGTTTACCGATTCCACGGATTGTATACAGCACGAATTAAATTGCAGTCTACTTGTGGAAATTATGTCTAGTTTGCCAACGGCACCAGATGGTGTTGGTTATGAAGGTGGAGAAGGTTTTCTGCAGCACGATGAGCAGCAATTTCTAGCAGTTCAAGATATGTTTTTGGATCATTTAAAAAGGTATACAAACAACGAATCAATTGAAGCAGCCAAAGGAAAGAGGTACCCCGTTGGGATGTCTATAGTAGGTCGTTTAGTGGATGATTGTTGCCCTGGGTCAGTTAGTAAACATTGGTACAGGATAATGTGTACTGACAGACAGTTTAGGGAATGGGGACAGCCATACTTCGCCATAAATCCAGGGACTGGAACAGAATTGAGATTAAATCAATAACACTAAGGTTCAATCATACACAGCAAACACCAGGAGAGAGAAGATGGAAAAAGAGTTACTAAGACTTTTAGCGATGGTTTTAAATCAAGTTCCGCAAGCCGATCAACCCGGCAATGCCTTGGATCTAAATCAATACGGTGTTGGGAAGAATGTAATTATCAGAACTTACACTGCTGGTGTCCATTTTGGTGAATTGGTTCAGCGCAACGGAACTGAAGTACTTTTGAAAAATGCCCGGCGTATATGGAAATGGTCCGGCGCATTTACTTTAACCGAGGTTGCAGCCCTTGGAATAGATACCTCTCAAAGCAGGCTCAGTATAGCCAGCAGTGAACCGATATTGCTGACGCAAGCGATAGAGGTAATTCTGTGCTCTATTGTAGTCATTAAGCAACTAACCGAGGCTAAAAGCCATGATTGTTAACGGGAATGGGTACGGGTACGGGGACGGGGACGGGAACGGGAACGGGAACGGGAACGGGAACGGGGACGGGAACGGGAACGGGAACGGGGACGGGAACGGGAACGGGTACGGCTAACTTTCAATGGTGGGGTCCGGCATTCATTAACCCAATGAAACTCTGAAAGGCGCCGGGCCTTGCCACCCAATAAACCCCTACCCGATTGAGTTCGGGTTTGGTGGTAGAAAACTTACTAATTGGGAAATATCATGAAAGAAGCATCAACAAAAAAAGAAGCCGAGAAGTGTATTAAAGAAAATGGTGAAGTTAGAATTATTAAAGGTTGTTTCACACTCAAAATACTCAAAGGGAATCCGTTCATTCAAGTTGTAGCGAAGGCGGAAGTCTGCGTTGAAGCCTGGGGATCATCACAGCCCCGCGTTGTAGCCAGGGGATCATCACAGCCCCGCGTTGTAGCCTGGGAATCATCACAGCCCCGCGTTGAAGCCAGGGGATCATCACAGCCCCGCGTTGTAGCCTGGGAATCATCACAGCCCCGCGTTGAAGCCTGGGGATCATCACAGCCCCGCGTTGTAGCCAGGGGATCATCACAGCCCCGCGTTGTAGCCTGGGAATCATCACAGCCCCGCGTTGAAGCCAGGGGATC
>PIVQ01001054.1 GCA_003354055.1 Desulfobacteraceae bacterium
GGCGCAGACATGGTTTTTGCGTGGCCGACATCCCAGATCGCTGTCATGGGGGCGGAAGGTGCTGCCAATATCATCCACGCAAGAGAAATCAAAGGGTCGGATGATCCGGTTGCCAAACGCAAGGAAAAAATTGACGAGTACAATGAGCAGTTTTCCAATCCTTATTGCGCTGCAGCCCGGGGGCACGTGGATGACGTCATTGTTCCATCTGAAACACGGCCCAGACTCATTGATGCCCTGGAAGCACTTTCCACCAAACGGGAAATGCGGCCGGCTAAAAAGCACGGAAACATCCCGGTTTAATCGCCTGGTATAGGAAAGGATAACAACATGGAAAATAAAAAAATGGCTGCTGCCATTGGAGCCGTGTACATGTGCCTGAGAACAGGTGAAGAGGCGGCCGCTGCTGCCCAGATTCAGGCAGAACCGGTACCTGAACCTGCCGGACCCACCCAGGTCATCCAGATGAACACCTGGGGGCTTACCGGACGCCAGGATTTGATGAGTGCCAACACCATGATGCAGATGCGGATGTTTAAGTAAGGGCCGCAATCATAAAGAGACAATACATACTTTATATAAAGGAAGGATACTATGAGCGAACATAATCAAGTTGAAATGGTTGAAATGAACTATGGCCAAGACCGGCCCAAGGCTGCAAAACCCCTGATGATTGAGGATATCTCCTTAAGAGACGGCCATCAGTCTTTGTTTGCCACCCGCGGCCGTACCGAGGACATGATCCCGGTTGCCGAGAAGATGGATGAAGTCGGGTTCTGGGCGGTTGAAGTCTGGGGCGGCGCTACCTTTGACACCATGCACCGTTTTCTGGGTGAAGATCCCTGGGAAAGACTACGGACTCTGAAACGCTATTTCAAGAAAACACCCTTTTCAATGCTGCTCCGTGGGCAGAACCTGGTTGGATATCGAAACTATGCAGATGACGTTGCAAAGCTGTTCATAAAAAAGACAGTGGACAACGGGCTGGAAGTCTTCAGGACCTTTGATGCCCTCAATGACTATAGAAACTTTGAGACTGTCGTTCCCGTCATCAAAGAGTGCGGTGCTCATTTCCAGGGCTGCATTTGCTATACCCTGACCGAAGCCCGTCTGGGCGGAGAGGTCTACAACCTGGATTATTACCTCCAGAAAGCCCGCGACCTTGAAGATATGGGTGCGGATTCCATCTGCATCAAGGATATGGCAGGGCTGATGTCTCCCTATGATGCCTATGAGCTGATCAAGGCTATGAAGGCTGAGGTAAAACCCTTGATCCATCTCCACTCCCATTTCACATCCGGTATGTCTCCTATGACTCACTTTAAGGCTGTTGAGGCTGGGGTTGACATCATTGATACCTGTATGTCTCCTTATGCATACAGAACTTCCCATGCTGCCCTTGAACCGCTGGTGATGACTCTGCTGGGTACCAACAGAGACACAGGGTTTGACATCAAAGCCCTGGCCGGGATCAATGAAACCCTGGAAAAAGAGGTCATGCCCAAGTACAAACATCTGCTGGATGACACCAAGGTCTCCATGATCGATATTAATGTACTCCTTCACCAGACACCGGGCGGCATGCTCTCCAACCTGGTCAACCAGCTGCGTGAAATGGATGCCCTTGACAAGATTGACGAAGTTTACAAAGAATTGCCCAGAGTCAGAAAAGAACTGGGTCAGATTCCCCTGGTTACCCCCACAAGCCAGATCGTCGGCACCCAGACCGTAAATAACGTGCTTTTTGATACCGAAGGGGAACGGTACAAGATGATTACCGCCCAGGTAAAAGATCTTTGCTACGGACTTTATGGTAAAACATCCGTACCCATTGACGCCGAACTTCAGAAAAAAGCGCTTAAAGGCTACGACAGAGGTGAAGAACCCATTTCCTGCCGTCCCGCAGAAGTGCTTGAACCTGAGCTTGCAAAAGCCAAAGAGCAGATCGGCGACCTGGCCATGGATGACGAAGATCTTGTCCTCTACGCCCTGTTCCCTGTGACCGGTAAAAAATATCTGATGCAGAAATACGGTAAGGAACAGGTACCTGACAGCCTGAAGCCCATTACTATGGACGATGTGAAAAAACAGGATGATATCATTAAA
>PIVQ01001055.1 GCA_003354055.1 Desulfobacteraceae bacterium
AAATATTCAAGGCAGCATAATAAACGGGCGGCTCGTAGGTCGCCTATATCACAAAACAAGGGAGCGCAGTTTCCACTTAAGAAATCTCGTTTCGTGGTCTAAGATTGGGGGTAGGCGCATTTACATCTAGCTGAAAACTATTATCCGTTATTAATGTGTGCTCATTTGGGATTATAGATATTTCAGTTATGACATTTTCTTTGTTTTCATCAAGCCAATAAACTACATACCCTGAAAGAGCTGCTACAATCGCTACAATTAACACTAAATTTTTATGCATTTTTTCACGTTTCTCCTTTGAATCAGATTGGTTGATATCTTTTTATAATTTAAGGGATCATTCATAAATTATTTCCATTGATAATTGTAATTTATCAAAGTTGAGTTGCCTCGTTTCTATAAGATTTAGGATCAGTCCAACGCGGCGCCGGGACCAAGTGATGTACGAATTCAGCACCGCATTCCCGGCAGCGTATGGCCGCCGTGAACAAGCTGTTGAACAGAACTGAGTATCATTCAGTCGTTATTATCTATCTGGATAACCTGAACATTTGAATGATAGTCGACCGAAAGTTCATTCTTGATAAATTCCCTCACACATCAGTATCACCGGGAAAGCCTGCTGTAAAGGGATTTCGCACCCGAGATTCGGGTGCGAATAACAGGACGTCAGAATTCGGCACTCAGGGTCGGGCAGGCCGGAAAGCGGCATGAAATTGCTATTTTTTTAGAGGGCCTTAGCGAAGCGGAGCGGAAAAAGCCATGTTGTTTGAGGATCGAAGACCGCAGTTTCATGGCTTTTCGCGTAGCAAGCTTAGGCCATCTTAAAAATAGTGATCGCCGCTTCCGGGCTGGCCGGCCCGGTGGCAGCTACCTGAAACTCTAACCATCTGCATCTGCAGCCCCCTGCCCTTCTGAAAAATCGAGTTGACATTTAGCCAAGCTGCGGTTAAGTTAACACTGTTTATTAAACACTGTTCATCTAACGGAGTTCTCTATGCCAAAAGCCCCAAAAACAAAAGAAGAAGTTGATGCAGTAAAGGCGAAAATCCTTCATGCAGCCCTGGAGATTCTCTATGAAGACGGGTTCGCAAGTCTGAGCATGCGAAAAATCGCCAGCCGGACCCATATGACCGCGGCCAATATCTATCATTATTTTTCAGGCAAGGATGAAATCTACCTGGCCATACAGACCGGCGGCTTCATTATTCTGCAGGAACAATTTGTCCGGATTCAGTCAAGCGGAACAGATCCCCTGATCCAGATGAAAGACATGATCAGGGCATATATTGATTTCGGATTAGCCCATAAAGATCAGTATGAGATCATGTTTTCCCGGAATACCCCCAAGTACAGCGATTATATCGGTACTAAGCTTGAGACGGCTGCCACAATTGAAAAGGAGGCAGCACTCAAGGTGGCGGAACTGTCGTCGCAGGTTATCGGAAAGTTGAAACCGGTTGGGAAAAGCCCTGCTTCCAAAGATCCCCTATATCAAACCATACGGGTATGGACGGCACTTCACGGTATTGTCTCCCTTATGAACAGCCGAGTATTGCCGGAGGTTGATCCGAATACAGACACGGTTATCGAGACATTGATCAGCGACCTGCTGGCCACTCTCTGAACCAAAAGAGAAGAAAGACCTTTCAGATAAACAAGGAGGATATCATGATTAACACCCTGACCAAAAGTACTCTGTGGCTTATGGCATTGCAGTTTAACCTTCGCCCGGATCTGCGGCCCTATTTAAAGGGTAAAGACGGATGGATCAATTTTTCAGTGGGGCTTAAATCAAAGAATGTCGAGCAAGCCATTATTTTTAAAAACGGACGGGTTAGGGTCCGTGGGCAGATACCTGAGGATATCGATGTCACCCTGGTTTTTCAGGATGAAAAAGCCATAAGGGAAATGGCTGTGAATACCCCGAATGAGATGCTGAATCTCATCCTTAAGAACCGCATGGTTCTGGACGGCAATTTAGCCTGCCTCCAGATTTTTAATTTTTATATTTCTCTTTTGATGGGCGGTATTCACGGGAAGATGCTGGCCAGGTCCAAAAAACAGGAAATCAAACGCAGAAAGCTAACTTACGATCAATGCAA
>PIVQ01001056.1 GCA_003354055.1 Desulfobacteraceae bacterium
TCACATGTCTTTTTTATATGAGCCGTATATTAAGAATGGCACACCTGATGATTATTTTACGAATACTTGTGGGATGAATACCAATGGGCTTTTCTGTGCGTGTCATGAAATCGAACCCTATATAACGGGCTATGAGCGCACAGGACCCAATGAAATTCATATTGGAGATCAGTATGATGGATTAGCGAAATATACAAATATTCAAGACATACAAAATTTTATAAATAGTAAAACAGCTGTTCAGTATGAGGGACCTTCCCTTCACAATCTTTTTGCAGATAAAACCGGTAGAGCCTTTGTATCTGAAACAGATAATTCTCGAAATATTTTAACGAACATTGAAAAAAATTTTATCGTAATGTCAAATTTTGGTAACCATACTTTGCATGGGAAAAATTACAAAGAAGCTGTTGGTGTCGGGGCAGAACGATATCAGATTGCCCATGAGTATATTTCTAAAAACATAGACGGGTTCAATATCGAAAAAGGGTTCACCCTGCTTGAAAAAATACATTGTAGAGACAAAGGCTGTAAAACATATTGCTCTATGTTATTTCATCCGGAAACAAATACAGTTTACATAGCATTAAAGCTTAATCTGGATAAAATTTGGAAAATATCATTGTTTGACCAAACAGTTGAAACCTTTAGTGGTTATAAACGATATGAAAAAAAACAGATAGGAGAACAGGGGATTCTCTCTAAGGATTTAGAAACATTAGGAGGTTTGGTAAAAAATGTATCCACAGACTAACTACGCAGGGCCGTTTAAGCGCGGCGTCATCTCCACAAAGGAAAGAGTTAAATGATAGCTTATTGCGGCATAGACTGTTCAAAATGTAAAAGCTATATTGCAACCCAATCTGGGAACAAAGAAGAATTAGCAAAAGTCGCTAAAAATTTAGAGAAAGTATATCGTGCTGAAGTAAAGCCAGAGTATGTTATCTGCGACGGTTGCAAAGCTGATAAACGGCATTCGTTCTTCTGTTCAAATAAATGTAAAATGCGGCAATGTTGCATAGACAAAAACTATAAGTCCTGTATCGAATGTTCTGATTTCCCATGTAAAGAAGTAGAGTTTGAATTCAATAATACACCAGAAGCAAAAGAGAATCTGGAAAAATTGAGATAACAATTCGCAGTAACTGACCGGGTAGGCGCCTCACAAAAAAGGTCGGAAGAAATACCACAAAAGTCCGCAAACCGAGTAGGTCCGGGTGGGGTGGCCGTGCCATTAGGGTGGAATTTTTTAGCGGTTCTTAATGAAGCGGAGAAAACAAAGCCGTGTTGTTTGAGGAGCCACTGCACCGCAGTTTCACGGCTTTTTTCGGAGCGAATTTAGAACCGCTTAAAATTGTTCGCCCAGGCCGGACATCCCAGCCGGACCGGCGGTAGATATGTAAAGGCGCCAATAAAAAGCGATTGGCGCCAGCGAGAAGAGCTGGAAGAGCGAGAGAAGTCGGAGGATGCGCTGCGCTCACTATTTTTATGTAACTGAGGTCTCTTCTTTGACCGAAGAAAAATTCCAGACATTTTTTGAACATAGCCGTGGATTCATTCCCATACCGGGCGCTCGCAGGTGAAACCGCCCTATTTTTTTGATGGACGATGGTTCAGGTGTTTCTCATCTTCCATTTTACCGAATTCTTTATTCAACACATACCGGTGGACTTTTCAGCATGATATCAAATTTTGATAATGTTAAAATCGCGGTGTTATCCAGCTAAATATTTGATATCTTGACTTTATTCCCAATGTCAATCTATAAAAAACCTGGGGGATATACAAAACTACACATTATATTGTTATAGCGATTCTCAAAATTATATTCCGATTCAAGATTCTCCAGCACCACGGGTTGAACCAGCAAATAACGCTACCGGTACAGTCTTGAATCGCTTTGTTGTTGTGCTGCACTCCTAATCATAACGGAACATATTTTTGTTATTTGCTATAGGCGAAAAAAACGGCAAAGTATTGCGTAACTAGTGTCTGACCGAAAACCCGTGCTTGGATGAAAACTTGCCCATATGCAAGGCGCAAGAAAGTCTGAAACCGGAGTGTACTCCTGTACATGAGGATTTCAGACTTTTGCAGCAACGAAG
>PIVQ01001057.1 GCA_003354055.1 Desulfobacteraceae bacterium
GTTCGACCACCTTTGCCCGGTCAGCGGTGTTCCCCTTGAAAATTTTTCTCAGTTCTGCGGCAATACGTTGCCTGATATCTACCATTTCCATAAGATATTTTTTTTGTTGTTGAATCAGGCTTTTGATACCTGTGCGCTGCCCTGAATTGAGCATTTGCAGAAATTGGGCGCCGCTGTCGCCGGTCAACGCTGTGCTGATCTGGTAGTTTTTGGTCCGGACCGCTTTCATGGGAGCGGCCTTGGTCCAGTACGCCCCGAAGTAGGCCGCAGTCCGTTCCGGTGTAAAATAAACGTCCTTTTCAAGATCGCCGGTCACCCAGGAGAAAAGCTCACTGGCATAGGTCATGAGGGCCACATGGATATCATGGTCAAATTGCCGTTTATCCAGCTGCTCCTTTTTAGTGGGCCAGCGATCATAGGGCAAAGTCTTATAACGTGCAAGCTCTGATTTCTGGGCCTGGGTCAGGGTGTTCAACACTTTCCCGAAGCCTGCAGCCCGCTCATAGGAGAGTTCTCCGTCCAGAGCATATAGCTTTCCTGAGTGTCTGACTATTTCCTCTCTGCTGAGTGTGGTTGTGCCTGACGGTAATGCCCCGTTGGCGTTCTTTTCAATACTGATCAGCAGTGGAAACCGCATCAGGGCAAATTCTTTTATTTTATCATTCTGCTGCCGTGCCAGATCAATCAGGATCTGTTGCTGACGGTTCGACAGGATGGAGAGCATAATATTGGCAGTTCTGGGAACAAACTTTTGCCCGTGACCGGCTGCCCCGCCTTTGACATCCCTCATGTACTGGAATCCAAAATAAGAGGCATGCTTGCCGGGCGGCAGAAAGGAGATCTCACATAGTCCTGAACTCATGAAGGAGAGGGCGGCAAAGGAAATGGTATTCAACTGGGCATTGTCCGAGGTGGCCTGCTCAATGCTGTATCCCTGATTTGTTCCCTTTGCCTGCTCCGGCCCGGGTTGCTGTTTTTGACCTGGCCTGTCGCCTCTTTCAGGCCGGCAGGCAAAGTACTTACGGTCCGGGGTATAGACACAGGTGCCTGTTTCTTTTCCCTTAGGGCTGATGAAAGTACAGGGGCTGTTTTCGGATTTTCCCGTGCATGCGGCCCGGGATTCCTCGGGCGGGACCTGGCCGTTAGCAATACCTGCCAGAGTAAAGACGATGGATAAAATAAGGCTGATACGTTTCATGAGATCTGCTCCTCTAAATGATATGTCCCGTAAAAAGAAATCTTACCAATGCCATGCCAAAGGCAAAAATGAACCCATAGCTAAAATTGTCCAGCCGGATTCGTTCCTGCCCCCGTCGCTCCCGCCAATTGCCGACCAGACTCATGAGCGAGCCTGCAATCGCCGGTGTAATAAATAAATTGGCTATTTTCAAGGCCATGGAATTCAGGAAGGTATATGGAAAAATAAGTAGGCTCACACCGCCGACAATACTGCCGATGATAAAATAACCCAGGGCCGACAGCCAGGGTTTTTTAGCCGGCTTTTTTTGAAAAACGGCACCAATGCTGTAGAATCCCAGTTCAATCAGCATCTGCCCGATCATCTGCAGCATAAGCTCGATAGATGTGGCAATGATTGCTTCAAACAGTCCGAACAGTATCTCCATAAGGTCTTTTGCCCTGAACTCTATTATTTCTACCCTTATTAAAATCCGTTGATTGTAAATCCCCCGTCAACGGCAATACACTGACCTGTAACATAGGAGGCGCTTTGCATGCAAAGAAAAGCTGCAACCGAGGCAACCTCTTCTGCCTCTGCAATCCTGCCCATGGGTGTTCTTGAAAGGATGTCTGCGGTGTAAGCTACATCTTTTAATAAATTTTTAACCAGTGGGGTTTTGGTGTACCAGGGGGCAATGGCATTCACCCGGATATTGTCTGCTGCCCATTCAACCGCAAGATTTCGGGTCAGTTGATGCCCTGCCGCCTTTGTCATGCCATATGGAGCCCCGGTGCGCAGATGGGTTAATCCCGCAACGGACAATACATTGACCACAGAGCCCTGATCGGATTTCTTCAGCATGGGAAATGCATCCCGGCACATACCAAAGCTTGAATGCATATTGGTATTGATGATGGACAGATA
>PIVQ01001058.1 GCA_003354055.1 Desulfobacteraceae bacterium
ATAGGATCCAGGTAGCCGCAACCGGCCCAGATTATATGCCGGAATGGAAAAATTCATTCCAATTAGAGGAAATTTCGTCCCAAACAACATTCCGGAAATCAATTGGCTGACTCTCAAAAAACGAAAAATATTAAACGGTTATGATGCTGACCGCCCATGGGTTCCAGGTCATTGGTTCCAAAACCATGGGGATTGGGAACATTGGGCTTGCCTTGCCCGTTTTTTTCCTCATTAGCTGTCTCTCAACAGATAATTTTCAAAAGGAGGAAGTCGCATTATGAGTAATCGTAAAGAACCGGTTCAAGCCTGGATCACCGTCTTTTCAGGAACGGCAATCAATCTGTGCCTTGGCATTTTGTACGCCTGGAGTGTATGGAAAAAATCTCTGGTGAATACGGAGCTGGCCGGGCAAACCATGGACGGCATCAACGCGGGCTGGACGTATTTAACCAACTCCCAGGCTGCAACCCCTTTCTCTATCTGCATTATTTGCTTCACTCTCCTGATGATTCCCGGCGGAAAAATCCAGGATAAACTGGGACCCAAAGCCGGTGCAACCATCGGTGGCCTGCTTCTGGCGGCCGGCTGTATCGTTGCCGGTCTCATGAAAAGCTATACCGGCCTGATCATCGGATTTGGAATACTGGGTGGCATGGGTATGGGTATTGGATACGCATCCCCGACACCTGCGGCCCTGAAATGGTTTGCTCCCCGCAAGCGCGGTCTCATTGCAGGCCTTGTGGTAATGGGATACGGCGGTGCCGCTATTTATATTGCTCCCCTGGCCCGGTACCTGATCAACCAGTACGGAATCACCGGTAGTTTTATTGGACTTGGTATTTTCTTTGCAGTTATTGTTATTGTTGCCGGCCAGATGCTGCTGACCCCGCCTGCCAATTACACGCCGCCTGAAAAAGTTGTTGCCCAAACCGGGGACACAGCCACTTCTGTTAACTGGGAAGGTTCCCAGATCGTTAAAACCTCTCAGTTCTGGGTACTGCTACTCATGTTCATCTTCGCAACCCAGTCAGGCCTGCTGATCATTGGAAACGCCGCCGGCTTACTGGGCAAGATGGGTGCAACCATTCCTTTCCTTGCTGCCAATGCATGGATTCTTGCTGCCTACGGGGGCCTTATTAATGCTTCGGGACGCCCCGGCACAGGAGTATACTCCGACAAACTGGGCCGGATGAAAGCCTATGCTTTCAACTGCAGCCTCTCCGCAGTTTGTATCATGTGTATGCCCATGATCATCAAATCCCAAAACGTTTTCTTTCTCTTCATCGCCGTTGGTATCGGATACTGGCAATACGGCGGGCTTCTCTCCCTGATGCCCTCCTTTGTGGCCGACTTTTTTGGCCCCAAAAACCTGGGCCTGAACTATGGTCTGGTTTTCTTTGGCTGGGGTATCGGTGCATTCATGCCTAAACTCGGCGGTATTATCCAGGATAAAACCGGCAGCCTGGACATGGCGTTCTATATTTCCGGAGTATTGCTGATGGTATCTGTTGTGCTTGCCCTCACGCTGAAACGTCCTGATGATTCCCATGTACTTGGTGAGCAGGGTGAAAAAGCCATGGATCTTAAACTTGCTACAGAAGAATCGTCTTAATATACAACCCGGCATAACCGGATAAAGATAACACTTTTTACCGATAATTTTCCTGATAAAACAGGGAAATTATCGGTAAAACCTTATCCGTTAGGTCAGGAAGCCGGGTACAAGGACAGCCTGATCTCGGCCCAGAAAGAAACCGTCCCCTATTCAGGCACGGACACGGAATAGGCCTTGGAACAGGCTGACTGCAAAAGAAAGCAATTGCCAACTTTATTGCTTTAACCTTTTTAAATTTCGTTCTTTTCACCAATTGCGCAGACAACTTTGTTGTCTGCGATTTATAAACATCCTTTAAACAAGGCCATTTTCATCCTGGCACGCCACTTGCTAAATAGAATCTCCAAGAGCGAGAAAGAAACCAAGCAAGGAAACACAAACATAGAGGAGATAAGAAAATGGCCGAATTAACTTATGACTGCAGTGTAGAGCAAGGATTCAACTTTGTAAAAGACGTACAGGACCTGGTAGGACACATCACCGCATTGA
>PIVQ01001059.1 GCA_003354055.1 Desulfobacteraceae bacterium
TATAACTTAGTTATTGATTCTCGTGATAGAAATACAGTAGCTTATCCTAATAATTATAACTATCAAATTGATTTGGATTATATTTATAAAGATATTATTTCTATTGAATTAGTTTCTGCAAATGTTCCAAAAACTCAATATTTAATTAATAGTTCTAATAATAAGATTTATTTTACTGATAATGGTTCAGAAGAATTAACTGCTATAATTCCTATTGGTAATTATACATCAACAACCTTGGGAGTTGCTATTGGATCAGCAATGACTACAGCTTCTGGAGTTAATACATTTTCTGCTACAGATAATACTTTAACAAATACATATACGATTGCTGTTAATACTGGAATATTTACACTTGACTTTGCTGGTGCTTCCGAAACATATGGAACTACTACAAGAATTAGATATAGAGATGATTCAATTGGACCTATCATTGGATTTTCACAAAGTGATTTCTCTGGTGCTCCTAGTTATACTGGCGATAATCAATATAATTTTAATGGGCCAACTTATATATTAATGCATATTGATAATTTTGAGAATTTATATGGTGTTCATAATAATAGTATTACAAACTCATTTGCAAAAATCATCCTTGATACTGGATTAAATACATATAAATTTTTTAAATCACAATCAGATTATATTACCAAGAAAGAATTTAGTCCTCCTCTTGCTAAATTAGCACAAATGAATATTAAATTCTTAAATTATGATGGTAGTTTTTATG
The DNA here is from genome assembly GCA_003354055.1 of Desulfobacteraceae bacterium. Next base: position 731 of record PIVQ01001059.1, read on the forward strand.
ATTTTAGTGGATTAGACCATTGTCTTTACTTTAAAGTAAAAGTATTAAATCAAAATCAAGGCTACCTTTTCTAAATAAATATAAATATCTATATTATAATTTTTATCGTTACAAATACATTTTTTAAAACTCATTTAATTATATATAATATTATTAAATGAAAATAGGTATTATAATTTATCATAAAGATATATTTTCATACATTGAACATGAACATATTTTTGAATGTCTTAATAGTATTGAGAATCAAACGTTTAAAGATTTTGATATTTTTGAATTGAATTATAGTAAAAAAACAGAAGATAATATTTTTTTAAGTGATATTGGGTTTTTTAAAGACAAAACAGTTACTACTTATAGAGAAGAATGTAAAAATCACATAGGTGCTATGAACTTCTTATTAAATAAAACATTTAATGAATTAGATTACGATGTAATATTTAATATTAATTTAGATGATATTTATAATGAAAGGAGAATTGAATTACAATTAACAAAAGTATTTGAAGGATATGATTTAATATCATCAAATTATTCAATATTTCAAGAAAGAGATGGTAAGACAGTTAGAAGAGAAATGAAAATTACAAAATCATATGATAATATTGATGATGAACAAACATATATTAAAATAAAAATTTCAAAGAATAAAAATTTCATACCTACATCTGCTATGTGTTTTACAAAAAAGTGTTGGGAAGTATTAGAACAAATCCCATATTTACCTGGTGCAGAATCATTATTGATATGTAAGAAATTATTGAAAAACCAAATGAAAATCCATGTATGCCCTGAATTGCTAGTTGATTATAGAATACATAAAAATCAAGTATCAGCTAATTACCGTAGTAATATTATTTAAAAAAATAAGTCCATTATATATTTTCATTTTTTAAAAATATAAATATATAATACATTGAAAACTTTATTTAATATTTTTTATGATTTTGTTGTCTTCCATTACTTAAACTATATATTTCTGATATATTTAATTCTATTGGCTTTTGATGTCCTATCCAGATTTTTAAACAACTTGTTCCTCTTTTTGGAATTAAGCTAATTCCAGTTATATCTTTATGATTTTCTGATACTATTGTTTCTCCAATCATTTTCATTAAAACATGAATAAATGTTTCATTAACATCACGTCCTTGTACTATATATGAAAAACTTGAACCATTTTCATTTGATTTATCTTCATATACTGGTGCGATTTCTTCTCTCATCATATAAAACTCAAAATCTTGAAACCTTGAATAATTTCCAAAGAAAACCCAGAAATCTTCAATTGTTCTAATTGTATATATTTTTTTATATGATAATAATGACCAATCTTTACAATATTTATCACGGATATAAATAGTCCAACAACT
>PIVQ01001948.1 GCA_003354055.1 Desulfobacteraceae bacterium
CTCGCTTAGTAAGCGAGAGGTCACGGGTTCGAATCCCGTTGGAGGCTCACTTGTCAGTATGGCCGAGTGGTTAAGGCGATAGACTTGAAATCTATTGGGTTCTACCCGCGCAGGTTCGAATCCTGTTGCTGACGGACGATCAGATATATTTTTTCGAGTGGTAGAAAAAAAAAATACTCCCAGGCTTTGTATTTGAAGTGCAATCTGTGGGATTCGAACCCACGCATCCGAAGATACTGCGACCTGAACGCAGCGCCTTAAACCACTCGGCCAAGATTGCTTGATTGATTTGATTGCTTGCTTGCTTGCACCACCCACTGTGGGGATCGAACCCACGACCATTGGCTTAAAAGGCCAACGCTCTACCTTCTGAGCTAAGTGGGCTGCTGCTGCTGCTGCTGCTGCCTGGCTGGCTGGCTTACTGTGACTACAACACAACCGGACTCTGGATGGCTGAGACGGGATTTGAACCCGCGCCTCCGAAGAGACCAGGGCCTTAACCTGGCGCCTT
>PIVQ01001949.1 GCA_003354055.1 Desulfobacteraceae bacterium
TATGGGTTCATATAAATGCATATGCCTCAAACAGGATATTTGCAAAAGCTCTGATATCAGCCAGGCACACAAAAGATTATTATTCCCATGAAAGTTATGAAGTGGAAAAACGGTGGGGGGATATGGTGTTAGATATCCTTGAAGAGGGAATTAAAAATGGAGAAATTAAAAAAGATATTTCCATAAAAACAATACGACAGACGATTGTTGGGTGTATAGAATCAACAGCTTTTGTAGCAGTAATGTCTGAGAGCGAAATTTATCCGGATGAACTCACGGATGACCTTTGTAATATAGTATTCTCCGGTATAGAGTTAAGATAAGCCCCACGCTCAATAGAGTAATACGGAAGCAGGCCTTCTCCTTTGGCAACAGAATCATAAAGATCAACATCTTTTTCATGTCTCATCCCAATTTTTTCCATGACCCGACGGGATGCGCTGTTTGCCTTATCCGTTACTGCATGCACACAGGGGACTTCCGGCTTGATAAAAATCCAGTCCAGACATGC
>PIVQ01001060.1 GCA_003354055.1 Desulfobacteraceae bacterium
TTTAATACCCACCTTTCCCGTTTTCGCGCCTATTTGTTCCAGTATCTGGAAGTAGCCAATCCGGAACCTGACACATACTCTGGAGCTGCTATTGACTACGGGATCGATTTCGGAACCGGTTCGGGAAAAGAGGACCAAGGCGTTTCCCTGAAGATTCAAGCTGATATTTCAGACAAAAGCGGTGCCCTGATATTTGTCATGAAGATTTAACCCGGACATTACATGAAAATTGAAATATCCGGGTTAACCCACAATTGCTACGCCTCTGGAAAACTTAAGCGATGGACGAAATTTGCATGAAATTCCTGATCACTGGCCAGATCAATAATTTGGATATCCTCTGCCATGGCTATGGCGGATTTCAGATAATCATTATCGCATAATGCCATGACAGCGCCTGCACCGGCAGCATTCCCCGCCATTTCAATCCCTTTGGAAGCCTGTGGCGGAATCATGCCCAGGGTTTTCATATCCGATTTGTCCAGAAAGGTGCCGAAGGCTCCCGCAATAATGATTTTTTCCGGTTGCTCAAACCCGGCCTTTTTCAAAAGAAAATCAATTCCTGTAATCAATGCGCCTTTGCCAAGCTGGACCGAACGGATATCCTTCTGACTGATGAATACGGAAAGTTGTTTTTCGTCCGAAGTCTTGGGAAGAATTTCAAATTGATACCTGCCATCCTCATTTCGTCTCAGGGCCGGGGATTCCGTGTCAGGGTTAAATGCGCCGTCCGGCGAAATCACACCTCGCTGGCAAAATTGAGCAACGGCAGATACGACCCCAGACCCACATAGTCCTGAGGGATGGTCAGGGGTCTTGTTTTTCTTTTGGATGAACTCATAGGTGGGCATGGCATCCTTTGATTCCAGTTCAACCCGGGTAATGGCACCTGGTACCGCTTGCATGCCGCAGGCAAGACTGGCCCCTTCAAAGGCCGGGCCTGTGGCGCAGGAGGTGGCAAAATAACCGTCTTGGGTCCTCAGCATCAGTTCACCATTGGTGCCAAGATCAATGAGAAGGGTACCAGGGGCCTGGTGTTCAAAATCCACGGCAAGTGATGCTGCAAGAATATCGCCGCCGATAAATCCGGATACCTGGGGCAGGGTGTGAAGGTTAAACTTGCCTATCGTAAATCCAAGTTCACGGGCCGGAATGGTTTTGGGAGAATAAAAGGCCGGCAGATAGGGGGAGCAGCCAATGGGTGCCGGATCAACGCCAGCCAGGATATGAATCATGGTGGGATTACCCACAGCCACCATCCTTGCGATCTTATCAGGATCCAATTTTTCAGATTTGATTAAATCGTTGATTCCCAGTTCCATAGCCCCTACCACAAGTCCCTGCAAGCGCTGCAGGTTCTCGCCTGCCTGACCGATTGCCCCGATACGGCTCATGACATCATCGCCGTAGAGTGCCTGGGGATTTTTAACACTCACCGAAGAGATCACCTTCCCCTGCGTCATATTACAGAGGTACACGGCAATGGTGGTGGTGCCTAAGTCCACAGCAATACCGAATTTGTCCGGGCCGCCTTCGTCTTTAAACTGATCCGTAAATATCTTAGGAAAATTCACAGCAGCCTTCCCTATTGTATGGGTAGAGAAAAGGGTGGACTCCGGAATTTCAATCTGAAGATCTTCTGTCACATCGGTGACACAGGCAAAAATATCCTGGCGTTCTCCATTGTCCGGAACTCTTTCAACCCTGCATTTTCCGCATTTTCCCTTGCCGCCGCAATCAGATCTTAGAATCAGATTTTTACCTGTAAGTGCAGTCATGAGGGATTGTCCGTGGGTGGCCTTAATTTCTCTGCCGTGGGGAAGAAGACGTATAGTGTGGTATTCGGCTGTCATTTTTTATTCACTCGTATTTAAGGATTGGTCCTGGCGTATCAGGCAGTCTTCCCGCTTTGAACAGACCTGGCAGGTACTGCCGACTTCAGTAGCCTCATATCCTGGTCCGATTCCGATCAGACAGGAGATGGTTTTAAAGGGAGAAAAAACCGCATTCTCCGAAATGCCAACGTTGATATTTTTAATGGGCAGACAACCGGCAAGTTTTGTCTGCTCTGCAAGGTCCCATCCGTGAACAGATCCCGG
>PIVQ01000281.1 GCA_003354055.1 Desulfobacteraceae bacterium
TCGGAAACCCTTGACTGGGCCAGATCCCTGATGATCCTTCAAAAAGAAACCCTGACCGTTGAGGCCCTGGACCAGACCTTAAATACCCTGTGCAAGCACAAGGCCGACTATGGTGTGGTCCGGTCCCGGATTCGTGAACTGGTAAAGGCCTGATCCTCTCATGCAGACTGTGATTCTGGAATTTGTCTCCTGCTGCCGGGCCGACGGCCTGCGGATTTCCACGGCCGAGGTCCTTGACTGCCTGGCCCAGCTTGAGATGGCTGGTCCCTCAAATGAGACGATCTTTCATACCATTCTGACGGCGAATTTTGCCAAAAGCCGACGGGAGCAGGCTGAGTTTCAGCGTCTTTACCGGCTTTTCTTCCATGAAATGAAAAAGGGAATTCATCCTGACTATGATGATGAAAATCCTGACCATGGGGAAACCACAGCGGCTGAGACCGCAGCTTCGGATCTGAAGCGGCAACTCCAGTTGATGACGGATCTCGAAGGGGAAATGGATACGGATCTGGATCAGGCCCTGATGGATTTTATGAAGGGCAATCCCCAGGCCTTTATCGAGGCGGTCCGGGGCATCCATGACCAGGAAACCCAGGCCAGCCAGGCCGTGAAATCAAATCTGGGCCAGCTCACGGGCCGCCTGGAGATCATGCTGGCCGTTAACAAAATGAAAAATAGGGTGGCGCAATTTATGGGCAGCCCGGATGCCCAGGTGAACGGGGATGGGAAGGCTCTAACTGCCGGGGCGGAACAGAGACTGGACCGTGCCCTGTCCTTTTTGAATGAAGATCCAAGGCCGGACAATGCCGGTTTTAAGCAGGCCGGGGCAGGGGAGCAGCGGTACCCCAGCCTTGGGGAAGTTCCCTTTTCCAACCTGACCCAGGATGAAATGACACGGGTTCAGGACGTGATTGATCAATGGGTCAGAAAATTGGAAGAAATTTCCACCCTGCGGTTCGCCGCCGCCAGGAAAGGCACGGTGGATGTGAAGAAGACCATACAACGGTCCACCAAATACCTGGGGGTTCCCGTTGAGATCGTCAGAAAGGACCGGCCCCTGCGCAAGGGCAAAATAGTTACCCTCTGCGATGTGTCCGGATCCGTCTGGTCCACGGCCAGATTCATGCTCAACATCCTATACTCCCTCCAGGCCTGTTTTGCCCGGGTGAAGAGCTATATTTTTATAGACCGGCCTATTGAAGTGACAAATTTGTTTCTGGCCCATGATGCCAATGTGGCCGTCAAGAAGATTCTCAATGATAAAAGGCTTAATTACAATGCCAAGACCGATTACGGCCTGACCTTCCAGGAGTTCCGGAACGATCACCTCCAGGAACTGGATAAAAAGACCACATTGATCATCCTGGGGGACGGCCGCTCCAACTATTTTAACCCGCGGGAACCGGTGCTGGAGGTATTGCGGGAACGCTGCCGCCGTGTGGTCTGGCTCAATCCTGAACAGGAACGCTTCTGGGGAACCGGTGACAGTGAAATGATGCGGTATAGAAACCATTGCAACGAAGCCCGGGCCTGCGGTAATTTAAATCAGCTGATTGATTTTATCCAAGATCTGGTACTGTAATCGGAGTTATATTCGTACGGAGGACAAATGTCTGATCATTCCCAAACTGAGGAAACGTTCATAAAAAAAATGGCGGGCCTTGCAAAGGACCGCATCCTGACTTGTCCTGATCTGGGGGAACAAAATGAATTCCCGGACGAAATCTGGACGGCCATGGGAAAAGAGGGCCTTTTGGATCCGGACCGGTTGCAGGCAGCGGGTACCTCGCCCTGCGCAACCATTGCCAAGACCGCCCGGACGATGGTGTCATCAGGCGGTAATCTTGGCCTGGCCCTGTCCTGGATGATCCATCATCTGGTAGCAGGGATTCTGGTAAAGCCCTGTTTGATATCATCTGAAAATGAAGCCTTAAGAGAAGATCTCCCATGGGCACCGTCCCTGTGGGAACGGATTAAAACCGGGGCCGCCACCATAACCCTTGCCGTCTCCGAACCCAAGGCAGGTGCACATCCGAAGTTCATGACGGCACGGGCTGAAATTTTGGATAACCAGGTCCTGCTGTCCGGAGGGAAAACCTATCTGACCAACGGCCCCATTGCAGAGGCCTTTGTCATCATTGCCATTACCGGGGAAAAGAACGGCAGGAAAGAATTTTCAGCTTTTCTGACAGATCGGGATACCCCGGGGCTTACCGTGTCTGATCCCATGGAGATTCCTTTTTTCAAGCCGGCACCCCACGGCAGCATTCTCATGGAAGACTGTATGGTGGATAAAAATCGGTGCCTGTGCAGGGAAGGAAAGGCATTCCCCGATCTGGTACTGCCCTTCAGGCAACTGGAAGATGCGGTGATGACAGGGCCTGTGACCGGGGCCATGGGCTTTATCCTCAAGACGGTTGCACGGCAGATGGCAAGTCTTGAAAAAATTGATCCCGGGCATGTGAATACACTGGGCAGTCTGCAGGCTTTGACGGATTCTGCCGTGTTTCTGTCCGATCAGATGGCTGCCATGGCAGACCTATGCGAAAAAATCCTGGAGCGTCTGGTGCTGTTTTTCCGGCAGACGACAGCCCAATACCTGAAAACCATGAACCGTCTGCTGGCAGATACCGGGATTATTCCGGAAGGTCCGGCCGGCATACTGCTCAGGGATTTGAAATCATCCTCCCGCATCGGTAAAACCGTGGCTCATATACGTCAGCAGAAACTGGGACAGGCCCTTCTTGAGCATCCCGGGGTATTACGACACAGGTAGTGCTTGAACGAAAACTCACCCATCTGCCGCGTTGCTGCAAAAGTCTGCCAAATTATAGAATCGGGCCTCATGTACATGAGTACACTCCGGTTTCAGACTTTCTTGCGCCTTGCATTGAAATAAAATGAACGTTCGTTCGTATTTTTCTCTTGATTCCTCTTCTGTCAATGTGTATGGTTGATGCATGAGAATTTTGGTATGCATAAAACCTGACATTTCGGGAAGAGAGATCGGCCCCTTTGAAACCCTGGCTCTGGAGGCCGGGTTATGTCTGAAAGAATCTAACATCACAGCGGATGAGAAAGCGTGTCAGCTGGATGTGGTCACAGTCGGTCCGTCCCATTGGGCAGATTGTATTTACCGGGCATTGGGCATGGGGGCGGATAGCGGGATTCATATTCTGATAGATGACCCGGAAGATTATGGCGGGCTTGTCCCGGCCGCAGGGATTGCAGGGCTCCTGGCTGCTTTTGCAAGCTCTCCTGATATCTGTGAGCCCTATGATCTGATTCTCACCGGGGTGATGTCCCAGGATCTCATGGCCGGGCAAACCGGCCCGATGCTGGCTGAATATCTGGATATTGCCTGTGCCACAGCAGTTGTAGAGGCGGAATGCCGGGATACTATTCTGGTCGCTCAGCGGGAATGGGAAGGGGGATACAGGGAAACTCTTGATCTGGAATTGCCGGCCCTTATTTCTGTGCAGACCGGATTCTATACCCCGCGGTATCCTACCCTGTCTCATATGCTTAAAGCAAAGAATAAACCCGTCGCCGTTCTAAATAAAAAGGATCTTGAAACAGGCTGCCCCCTGTCCGGGCAGGCCCCAAGGGAATGCTTCTCAGGTTTAGGCGTTCCCACACAGACACGGGAAGGGAAAATAATTAATGGAACACTTCAGGATCAGGTCCGGGCTTTTCAAATTTTTTTAAAACAGAGGGCTTTGATATGAGAACAGGTTTGAAGCCAATTCTGGTGGTTGCAGAAACCCGGAACAACGAGATCCGGCCCGTAACCTGGGAACTTGTGGCTGCCGCGGCCCGGATCCAGACACTGACGGAAGATAGAGACCTTTCCCCTAAGATCCAAATCCTGGTGCCGGGTGAACAGCCACGGGACATGGCCCGGGAAATTTCCCGGAAAACGGGTCTGGAGGCTGTTTCATTGTCCTGGCCCTGTGCAGTGACCCCGGAATCATTAAAACAGGGACTGGTACCTGCGCTGAAAGAACTTGATCCAGGCTATCTCCTGTTCGGCCATTCCACTCTGGGCAGGGAGGTCGCTCCCGGGCTTGCAGCCAGGCTTGGTGCTGCCGCCGTGTCAGGGGTAACACAGATCCTGTGTGATTCAGACGGAATCAGCTTTGCAAGGCCTGCAATGGATAATACCCGGATTCAGATGGTCCGGCCCTGTCACGCCTCCTGCTGTGTTATGACCCTGGTTCCCGGGGCATTTGCAGTAGAAAACGGGATGCCGAAGAAGGAATCAAATACGGAAGACCAAGCCTGTAAGGTTACGGAAAAAGAGATTTGCGTGGATGCGCTGGCACCCAAAACCACGCGCAGAGAAATGAAAGCGCCGTCCGGAGACGATCAGGGCACAGGAACCGCAGGGCTTAAATCAGCCAATATTGTTGTGACAGCCGGCCGGGGCATTGGTGACCGGGAAAATCTGGAGAAAATAATTGAATTTGCAGGATGCTTTTCAAATGCAGCAGTAGGCGCCTCCCGTCCTTTGGTGGATCAGGGATGGATCCCTTATGGGCACCAGGTGGGAATTACAGGCACCACGGTGACACCGGAACTTTACATTGCCTGCGGTATTTCCGGCTCATCTCAGCACCTGGCCGGTATGTCCGGGGCGAAATGGGTGGTCAGCATCAATACGGGGTCGGATGCCCCTATTTGCCGGAATTCAGACCTTTGCATCCAGGCGGATGTGCTTGAATTTATCGAGGCCTTTTTGGAGTTAAAATAACGAACATTCGTTCCTATTATACTTGACTTATATGATCCGGCCGAATTAATATGCAGGTTTTTGGTCGGTCATCAACACTTATTCCTTTAGAAAAGGAGAAATGTTTTGGATTTTCAGATTTCAGACCGTATTCAGACCATCGTATCCATGATTAACGAGTTTGTGGACAATGAACTCATCCCCCTAGAGCCGGAATTCATGACCCGCTCTTTTAAAGAGATGCTGCCCGTACTCAGGGAAAAACAGGCCATGGTCAGAAAAATGGAGCTGTGGGCGCCTAATTTCCCATCGGACTGCGGCGGCATGGGCCTTTCCCTTCTGGAGCACGGCCTGGTCTCCGAAGCTCTGGGGCGCTCCCCTCTGGGACATTACGTATTCTGGTGCCAGGCACCGGATGCGGGAAATGTGGAAATTCTTCATGCCCACGGAACGGATGCACAGAAGCAACGGTGGCTCCATCCCCTGGTGGCGGGTGAGATTCGTTCATGCTTTGCCATGACGGAAGTTGATATGCCCGGGTCAAACCCGGTGATGCTGGAAACCACAGCTGTTAAAGATGGGGACGATTACATCATCAATGGCCATAAATGGTATACGTCGTCTGCTGACGGGGCTGCCTTTTCTATTGTGATGGCCGTGACCAATCCCGAGGCCTCGAAGTATCTCCAGGCCTCAATGATTATTGTGCCCACGGACACCAAAGGATTTAACCGGATCAGGAACATTCCGGTCATGGGCCATGAGGGAGATGATTATTTCAGCCATGCTGAGATCATGTTTGAAGGGTGCCGGGTGCCACAGGCGAATCTTCTGGGCGCCGAGGGGCATGGTTTTGTCATGGCCCAGGAACGGCTGGGACCCGGGAGAATCCACCATTGCATGCGCTGGCTGGGAATCTGCAGGCGTGCCTTTGATCTCATGTGCGGAAGGGCCAATGCCCGGGTTATTTCTCCGTCCGGTAAAACCCTGGCCACCCGGCAGACCATCCAGAACTGGGTATCCGAATCAGCCGCAGAGCTGGAAGCCGCACGGCTGCTGACCCTGAACTCCGCCTGGCAGATCGACAATGTCGGGGCGGCCGAGGCCAGGGATTCCATTTCCATGATCAAATTTGTAGTGGCCAATACCATGGGCAGGATTGTGGACCGGGCACTCCAGGTCCACGGAGGCCTTGGCATGACTGATGATACCATCCTGGCCTGGTTTTTTCGCCACGAACGGGCGGCCCGGATTTATGACGGGGCAGACGAGGTGCATAAGACGTCCCTGGCCAAAAGAATATTGAAAACCTACGTCTGATCTCTATTTGGATCAGACCCGCAAAAGGAGTTTATGAACTACAGCGAATTTAAAAAGCTTTACGGCGCCCGGGGGAAAGATATCGCAAGAACGGTCTATTTGGCCAACCAGGATGTCATGCGCATTAAAAAAGAGAAGACTGCCGTGGCCAACCTGGAAAAGATCCTTACGGCTGTATTCAGCATTACCTATAAAAAAGGGTTCCAGGCCATGAGCATGCGGGACCTGAGTCTGAAAACCGGGATGAGTCTGGGTGCCCTTTACGCCTATTTCCCGGGTAAAGAGGAACTTTTGGCCATTATCCAGGACCAGGGCAGGGTCATGGTCAAGGAGACCCTCGGCCAGTTTGCGCAGGAACATGATCATCCCCTGGAAAAGCTTCGTTCTGCGATCCGGGCCCATATTTTTTTGTCGGAGCTGTTCCGGCCCTGGTTTTACTTTACCTTTATGGAGGCCAGGAACCTGAAACCTGCAGGTTTTGAAGCGGTCAAGGCCATGGAAGAGCATACCCAGAAGATCCTCAGCGATATCCTGGAACTGGGTGAGGAACAGGGGGTGTTCAAACCCGGGAACCATGATATTACCGCCTGCATGATCAAGGCGCTTCAGCAAGAGTGGTACTTAAAGCGGTGGAAGTATACCAAGCAGAAAATCACTGTGGATCAGTTTGCCGATCATGTGCTGGACATGGTGGAAGGTTTTTGTCTGTTAACCCCCTCACCCGTTAACGCATAAGGATGGAAAATTTGGAAGATAGTAAGATAATTGACAAAGCCACCCGGATCAGACCGGGAGAAGAGATAGATGTTCGGTCCATAAATTCTTTTTTACGGGATGCGATTCAGGATTTGTCCGAAGACGTTGAGATCACCCAGTTTCCCAGTGGGTTTTCTAACCTGACCTATGAGATCCGCAGTGGTGACCGCAGGATGGTGCTGCGCCGCCCCCCCATCGGTGCCAAGGTGGACAAGGGCCATGACATGGAAAGAGAGTTCCGGGTGTTATCCGCCCTTTACCCTGCCTTTCCCAGATGTCCGCGCCCCCTTGCCTATTGCGATGACAGCGACCTTATTGGAGCGCCTTTTTTTGTCATGGAAAAACTGTCCGGGATCATCCTTCGAAAGGACCCGCCACAAGGCCTTGAGTTTTCTAAGACACAGGCAAGGCAGCTTTGCGAAAATCTCACCGATACCTTGGTTGCGATCCACTCCATCGACATGGAAGCCACAGGGCTTTCATCCATCGGAAAGCCTGCAGGATATGTTAAACGCCAGGTTACGGGCTGGAGCAGCCGCTATCGCAAGGCAAAAACTGAAGATGCGCCGGACTGTGAAGCGGTTATGGAATGGCTGGCTGAAAAAATGCCGGCAGATACGGATTCCCCTGTAATGGTTCACAACGACTACAAGATGGATAACCTGGTCCTTGATCCGGCACAGCCGGACCGAATCACAGGAATTCTGGACTGGGAAATGGCCACCTACGGAGATCCCCTCATGGATCTTGGCAACAGTCTGGCCTATTGGGTAGAAGAGAATGACCAGGACGAGCTACAGATGATGCGGACCATGCCCACAAATCTGCCCGGCGCTCTGACCCGGCAGCAGATCATAGACAGATACGGGGAAAAGACCGGCCGGGATGTGGCAGAGTTTGACTACTACTATTGTTTCGGCCTGTTCCGCCTGGCGGGCATCGCCCAGCAGATCTACAACCGGTACTTCCACGGACTGACAAAAAACAAGCGGTTTGCCATGCTTATCTTCGGCGTTCATGCCCTGGAGAAAACCGCGATGCAAATCATTGAAAAATCCAAACTATAGGAGATCCAATTATGAGTGATTTTAATCTAACCGGAAAAGTTGCCGTGATCACAGGCGCCAGCCGTGGGATCGGTCTGGCAGCAGCAAAAAAACTGGCCCAGTGCGGTGCTACCTGCATCCTGGTCAGCCGTAAGATGGAAACCCTTGAAGCGGCTGCAGCCGAGATCACAGGGGCAGGGCACAAGGCCCTGGCCATGGCCTGTCATACCGGATATCCTGAGCAGATTCAGGCCCTGTACGAAAAGATAGTGGAGACCCACGGCCGCCTGGATATCCTGGTCAACAATGCCGCCACCAACCCCCATTTCGGTGAGATGATCGATGCGGATGCGGGTATCTGGGACAAGACTCTGGACGTGAATATCAAAGGTCCCTTCTTCATGACAAAATATGCCGTCCCCCTGATGACCGAAGGCGGGGCCATAGTTAATGTGGCATCGGTAAATGCGGTCCGTCCCGGATTCTTTCAGGGAATTTACTCGGCCACCAAGGCAGCCCTGGTCAACATGACCCAGACCCTGGCAAGGGAACTCGCCCCCAGAGGTATCCGGGTCAATGCCCTGCTGCCCGGCCTTACCAATACCAAGTTTGCCTCTGCCATTATTTCCTCTGAAGAGATCAGCCAGCATGCCCTGGCCCAGATTCCCATGGGACGGTATGCCGAGCCTGAAGAGATGGCAGGCTCCATTTTGTACCTGGT
>PIVQ01001950.1 GCA_003354055.1 Desulfobacteraceae bacterium
GCTTGGTGAGTTTTCACCTACAAGAACTTTTTGGGGTCATGCCGGAGACAAGAGATCCAAACGGTAATCTTGATCTCCCATGATAAGAGGAAATAGTGATATGGAAGTTAAAGCAACTACAAAATTTGTAAGGATTTCACCTTTTAAGCTTCGGTTGCCGATCCCAGAGATCAAAGGTAAAAATGCCGAGCAGGCGTTGACCTTACTCAAATTTATGCCGCTGAAAGCCGCAGGGATTATGTATAAAACCCTGCAGTCTGCCATTGCCAATGCTGAGCATAACGATGAGCTTGACGTCGACAAGCTGGTAGTGAAAAATGTAATTGTTGATCATGGACCATCCATGAAACGGTTCAGGCCGCGGGCAAGGGGTAGAGCCTCCCGCATTTTGAAGAGAACCAGTCATCTAACCGTGATAGTTGAACAAACTGTCTAAATAAGGAGGAACGAGGCTTGGGCCAGAAAGTACATCCTACCGGATTAAGATTGGGCATCATTAGAACTTGGGAT
>PIVQ01001951.1 GCA_003354055.1 Desulfobacteraceae bacterium
ATGGACTTTCTGGAGTAGAATAAACCTGATGGTCAAGGTTCTTAACCGTTGAATCTTGTACTATGATTGCTGATTCAGTTAAGGCTTTAAAGTTAGCAGCGTCAAAATCTTTCATAGCTTCTGATCCGTTCCACTTCAATTCACTCTTTATTTCATAACTCATGATGTGACCTTTTTAGCTGCTGTAAATTGCACTACTTCATTAAGGCCCATTATATTGTTGGGAGTATACATCTTAAATTGTGTAAGTATTCCGTTTAATGTTATCTCGCAGACATCAGAGTCAATCAATGTCCCGGTTACTTTCTCAGGGTCTAATACTACAGAATGAGTTGAGGGTACATTTATCTTGTCATTAGCTAGTATCTCAGTTGCTGACAATTGCCATACTCCGGCAAGCCCATCATATTTGACCGTAGATGTGGCATACACTGGATGACCTGCATTATCAACACCGGTCATATCTCCCAATGCTGATATCTTTACATTCGTTATCATTTCCTCATCAAA
>PIVQ01001952.1 GCA_003354055.1 Desulfobacteraceae bacterium
TCATTTGGGCCAAGGTCGCTGCCCCTCTGCTTGAATCCAGGCAGATACCCACTCAGGCATTTCATTGTCCCAATTATCGTTGCCCATCGCTTCTGCGACCTGAGGGGCAGGCACTAATCCGTCTTTTGAAGTGACACCACCTTTGATCAAAGCTGATGCACAAATCCGATTCTTCCGATAAAATTCCTGCAGAAAGTATAACCATCGGCCATCGTGGCAGATCAACTTGGTCGTCAATTCAAACTCTGCTAAAAATGGAATTCTACGACGATATCGGATACTTGCACCGCCTATTGCAATTCCCCATTTTTGCTTTTTCATTAAACTCAAAAATCCAATCCGACTGGTAAAATCCAACCGCCCCAATTCCATCAAATGAAAATAACGTGCATGGTTGAGTTCCATGAACAGGTCAATATCCGTTATCCCTGCCCTGAATTTCAGGGAACAAGGATCGTCTACATTCAATTTGGATCGGAATCTGGACTTTACCATGACTGTCATCAGTTT
>PIVQ01000282.1 GCA_003354055.1 Desulfobacteraceae bacterium
AAGGTCCCTGGAATGGATGTACCTGATGAGATCATCAACCGCCTTGCCGGTGTTGAAAAAGGAAAACAGGCACAGGAAGGCATTGATATCTGCGTGGAGCATATTCTGGAACTTAAAGAGGTAACAGGAGTTGCAGGCTTCCACATCATGGCAATCGAATGGGAAGAAAAAGTACCTGAGATTGTAGAACGAAGCGGGCTTTATCCCAGGCCGGAAGTATAAGTGTCTGATGGTATATTAGACTGATTGATGTGGCCCCCTGCATGATGGATAATCTCATGGAGGGGGTCATTTTTTTCAAACGCCTTCTTATTTTTGATATCTGTAACTGTTTTTTATCCGTCTTCCGAATCCTGCAAGACTCAACAGCCCGATACCGAAAAGCAGTGCGGTGGATGATTCCGGAACGGGTGCCACAGTCCCGGTAATTGTTAACTCACTGTAGTCAACATACCACCAATCAATAGTGCTTGCTGTATCAATTGTTATTGTTGATACGCCATCCAATGATATTCCAAAACTCATTAGATCAAAGGTGTCAATCCAAGCAATATTGACATCGGGATTATTATCTTCCCCGGAATTATCACCATCTGTCAAACTTCCAACGAAGATGCCGTCAAAATATACTGAGGATGCCCCCCGATAGCCTTGCCCATATGTCATGATTTCCAAGCTCATGGACGAGATAGAATACAAACCAGAAAGTTCATATGTATGTGCCCAGGTTTGATCTGAAGAAAGCCGCATGTCAGTGATAGTTCCAACATCATCTGGGTCATCCTGTACAATTGCGGGTGCTGGCCATGTAGATTGAGTGTATCCATCTGTCAGTCCTAATCCAAAGTCGTCCTTATCACCGTAAAGGTCAGAAATCGTTGATGCTGATACGCTTTGTAGTCAATAATAAAAATAGCCCAATCATCAATGCAGAAATTTTCTTCATGCCTTCTCCTAATAGTTTTAGCAGGAAGACAAGGGGGACATGGCGATGGGTAAGGCTTTAATATTAGGGTTTGCTAAAGTAAAGATTGCTTTTTTAGACAGCAAAACCCAGACGGATGTGAATTTTTTTCCTTGATTGGATGAGAAAAAACGGTATCCTATATCTCAAAAAGGCTCTATATCATGGGTTGAGAGTATAAAAGGCCGATATCTACATGAGTATACTATAAAAGACCCGGGGTCCTGGAAAGAGAAAATCCTTTACCAGGACCCTTTTTTTTACTATGAAATATCTAAATTACCCGTAGCGATTGAAAAATATAAGACCAATGACGACCAATAGACTTCCCCTAACCGGATAGTCAGACTGCAAGGAGAAAATATGGCTGTAATCGTCAAATATATTGTTGTCAGGAATGGAGAAGAAAAAATGACATTTGCGACAAAAAAAGAAGCAGACGCCTATGATAAGATGCTTGATATTGCCGACAATTTGTTTGATTTCCTTGGTAGTGCCGACGTAAAACTTGATGAGGATCAGCAGGAGGCGATCTCCCTTTTCATGGCGGAGAAACGGGATGAGATGATGCCTATTTTACGGGGGATTTCTCAAAAGAAAAAGACCACTTCTGGAAAAGCCGCCCCTGCCAAAAAGGTAGCACCAAAAGCCGCACCGAAAAAGTCCGCAAAGGCCCCTGCAAAAAATCCTGCAAAGCCGGTCAAACCTAAGGTCGCTGCAAAAAAGAAATAAATCTGCGCAAGGACAACGGCGCCTGACCCTGATATCTTTATTTCAGGTGTCAGGTCCACTGGCAGTTCCACTGGCCGTTTCGGTATCTCCCAGTACCCTTTGGATTTCAAGGCCAAGCTCCCGGGTCTGAAAGGGCTTCATCACAAATCCTGAAATACCTAATTCAAGTGCCTTTTCAAGGTTCATCTGCTCACTGAATCCTGTGCATATAATCGCGGGCAGGGTCGGGCAGATCTGCCGTGCCCTGGCAATGCACTCATCTCCGGTCAGCTGGGGCATGGACATATCCGTGACGATGAGATCAAAGGCTGAAGGGTGTTGTGCAAGGTGGTGTAATGCTTTTTTCGGATCATTAAACGAGGCAACCTCGTATCCTAAGGTTTTAAGATTTTTTTGTACAATGGCGGTGATGCTTTCTTCATCATCAATAAAGAGGAGCGATGCACTGCCCTTTGGGAGTTTCATCTGCTTTTTTTCCGGTGTGGCAATTTTTTGTGCGTCAATAGCAGGAAAGTAGATATGAAACTGACTGCCTTCTCCCGGCCGGCTTTTCACCCAGATAAAACCGCTGTGATGATTGACAATCCCGTGTACTACGGCAAGTCCCATTCCAGAGCCTTTGCCCTGTTCTTTGGTGGTAAAATAGGGATCGAATATTTTATCCCGAATAGAATCCGGGATGCCGTGGCCTGTGTCTGTAACCCGGATTGTAAGATAGCGGCCCTCCGGGATACCCGTCGGAGTATCTGCCGGGGCTTCCACCGGGTCTTTCGGCTTATCGCTTGATGCCAATAATCGGTTGCCAGCCGACAGGGTAATGGTTCCGCCTTTATTCTCCTGCATGGCATGGGTCGCATTGGTGAATAAGTTGATAAGTATCTGATGAATCTGGATGGGATTGCCGTTAATCAGCCAGAGCGTTTCCGGCAGGTCTGTTTTAAACCGGATGTTGGCTGGTGTGGAAGACCGAAGCAGCTTAACCGCTTCTTTCATTACCGGGAGCAGGTCAAGGGGATGCTTTTCTTCTTCTGACTCTCTTGAGAACCGCAATAACTGGCTGACCATTTCTTTGGCCCGCATACAGGCGATTTCAATTTCGGACAGACTTTCCAGGCAATAGCTGTCTTTAGGTTGTTCCGGCGGCTGTTCCAGTGGCTGTTCCGCTGGCTGTTCCAGTTTAAGCAGTTCTGCATTTCCCAGGATGATACTTAAAATATTATTGAAGTCATGGGCAATTCCGCCTGCCAGGGTACCGATGGCTTCCATTTTTCTGGCCTGATGAAGCTGGGCTCCCAGTTCCAGATTTTCCTCTTCCATTTTTTTCCGGTTGGTGATGTCCAGGCCAGCCACTGAAATATACAGGGCCTTTCCCGTTTCATCTCTGATACCGGCAAATGTTCTGATACCAAAACGGATTTGCCCTGTTTTGTCAAGAAAACGAACCTCATCCATTGCCACGCCCTTTTTATCTAACGTGGTAATGGCAGTCTTTGTCTGGTCAACCACCTCGGGAAAATCCTTCCACCAACCCGCCTCCCATAGTTTTTTACCAATGGTAGCGTCTGCCAAATCTCCGCATATTTCCGTGCACAGAGAATTCATCTCAAGCACCTTACCTTTGGTATCAAGCAATAGGGAAAACTGATAAGACTGGTTAAAAAATGCTTTAAATAGCTGCTCGCTTTTTTTCAGGTTTTCACGTGCTTCATTTTTATTCAGGATTTCCTGTTCCAGCCGGGTGGTGTACATCACTTTTTTAATCATATAAAAAAAAATCAGGCAGGTAAGTCCCAAAGCGGCTAGAAAGCTTATCCGGGCGTCTTTAACTATCATCCCGGTCTGGGATGCCGGATGGATGAGAATCTGCCAGTTTCGACCGGCAAACGGAATGGATTTTTCCCAGGCCATTTCCTGCTGAATAGTGGTTTTATTCTGGAGGTCGTCATTTGGAAAATGGACATTCATATTCTTTTTATACAAAAGTTGATTCTTACCAGTATCAGTGATGTCAAGGAGTGTGATATCCATATGATCCGAAGTGAATTTTTCCTGAACCGTTCTAATAATATCGCCGATACGCAAAACTTCCACCACAAAACCCCGTCGGCTTTCCTTTTGGAACGCCGGCACATCACCTGAATCATGGTTTTTAAAAATAGGCAACAACACAAGAACTCCGTATTTATGGCCTGTTTCCTGGACCAGTTTGATCCTGGCTGTGGCAACCGGAGACCCGGTATCAAAAGCTTGATTAATGGCTGCCAACCGGGTGGGACTGGATGCGATGTCAAACCCCAGGGCCTGGCGGTTAGCCGCCATTGGAGTGATATAGTAGACCACAACATACTCGTTTCGTTTCCCGGCCGGCACCAATTTGCCTTTACTATTTTTCTGGGTGAACGAAAAGTCCGGGGTCCCCTGTTCTTGGGCTTTTCTTACCATCTGGTTCCTTTTTTGATGGGGAACGAGAGGGTTCCATGACATGGCCTTTATGCCGGGATATCGTTCAAGAAGAGAGTTTGTAAAATGGGTGAACTCTTCTCTGGACACATAGTCTGAATATGCATAGTAGGCTCCCAATGCATACAGGGCATTCATATAGGTGTTGAGCACATGGCTGACGGTATTTGCCTGAACTTTTGCCCGGGCATTAAATGCCGCCCGTATGCTTTTTAGCTCCCAATGTTTTACATAAAGAAAAATCCCAAAAGAGAGGGTCAGGCCAAGGCCGAATACCAGAAGAGCTGGCAGATATTTTTTTAGGTGTTGTGTTTCCATAAATCCCTTTTGCGGATACCATGGAGTGTATACGCGGACTTTACGTGGGATAACATGATTGTTTAGTTTCGAAAATTAGTGTCTTGTAGAACGCTGTCCTCTGAATGACAACGTATCGAATTCAGATAAGTTTATCAACAGGTTTTGCGTTTTACAATGATCTGGATCTGGCCGTAACGAGCACGGATCACCTTGTCTTTTTTCTCTGAATATGTATATAGTAACCTTTCAATTGTCTCATGAAATTTTATACGTCATAAACGGTTCTATTCCAAGAAGGGGAAAATGTATGGGGTCTCGGAAAAAGATCGGTGTCTGGGTGCTTTTGGGGTGGCTGATATTTGCTTTGCAAACTGGGTTTGCTGCTGAGGATGCAGGCGAACAGGCTGTCAAAGAGGCGCAAAAATACAAGGGCACTACCTTGAATGTGACCTGGAATAAGGGGTTGATGGCCCAGGAAGTGCTTCTCTATTCAGGACCTTTATGGGAACAACTCACCGGAATAAAGATCAACGTCATTCAGCAGATGATCAGTGAGATTTATCCGGCCATCCAGACCGAGTCCCTTGAAAAGTCGGGCAAGTACGATATCTATAATATTGTTCCCAACAGGATGCCTGATTGTATTCGCCTTGATGCACTGCAACCCCTTGATTCCTACCTTGACCAATACGGGTACCGTGATGACCTTGCAGATATTGCCCCCTCTTTCAGGGAGAACTGGATGTCCTGGGATGACAAGATCTATTCCATTCCCGACGACGGAGATATTATTTTCCTGTATTACCGGAAAGACCTGTTTGAGGACCCTGAAAATCAAAAGGCGTTCAAGGCAAAATTCGGATATGATCTTGCGCCACCCCTTACCTGGAAACAATTTGACGAGATTGCCGGGTTTTTTACGGACAAGTATGCGCCGCAACTTTACGGCTGCGCCATGATGCATGACAGCCTCTCCTTTTATTTTTTTGAGGAGCTGTTTCGTATCAACGGCGGTCGTTTCTTTGATGCTGAGACCATGAAAACCACAATCAACAGCGATGTTGGGATCGCAACACTCAAGGAGATGATCAACCGGCAAAAGTATATGCCTCCTGGCGCAGATAAATGGGGGTTCATGGATGTCTTAGGCGGTTTTATCGGTGGTAATATTGCCATGACGGAGTTCTGGCCGCCTTTGGGGCGCTGGTCTGAAGGGTATGGTACCGATACCGAACAATTGTCCTGGGTACCCAAAAGCAACATTGCCGGAAAGGTGGGGTATGCGATTACACCGGGAGGATATTCAGGGCTGGCTGCAGGATTCGGGTTGAGTATCTCGGCCCACAGTAAAAACAAGGAAGCAGCCTATCTTTTCATTCAGTGGCTGACCAGCAGAAAGGCGAGCCTTGAGAGGGTACAGATTCCATACAGCCTTAGGGACCCTTACCGCATCAGTCATTTTGACAGTCCTGCCTACCGAGGCCGTTGGGACAATGCTCCCCAGTATCTGGATTTGCTCAAGGATGCAAGCAGCGGTGAAAAAGGGCTGTTGGACCTGTCCCTCTACCAGATCAACCGGTATGAACTGACCCTGACAGAAGGGCTTATCGCAGCTTTCACAGGTAAGGTTGATCCAAAAACCGCTCTGGACACGGTGGCGGCTTCCTGGGACCGCCTGACCCGGGCTGTGGGGGTCGACGAACAGCGAAAGGCCTATAAGGCATGGGCGAAACTGCCCAATGCGTATCCTCGGTAATCCGGGAATTCTTTTGACACATTGACTCATTCTTCGATCATTAACAGGGTCCCGGCACGGATTTGCCTCCAGTGCCGGGATAAATCATTATGACAAATTCCATCCGAACCAAAGCCGTTATCTATACCATTGCCATTGTTATTCTGACTTCAGTTATCTCTGCTGTGGGCTTTTCTCTTTTGAGCATCAACCAGACCCGGCGGGACAACCAGCGGGTCCTCCACACAGCGATGGTCAGCTTTGAAAGAAATTTTACTAAGATTCCCGGTGCGGTGGACAAGCAGTTCAACACCTTTATGAATGAAAAGGATCTGGCCATCCAGACCCTGCAAACAGTCCAAATGGGCTGGAATCTGGAAATAGGCCTCTCCTTTGCCGGCACCTTTGATACCTATGAGGAGTTGCTGATCAAAAGCGGAATACTGGACGGGTTCGCCTTTTACTATGCACCGAGGTTCACGGGCGATGAAACCCTTGCTCTTTATTATACCAGGGAGTTGGGACGATTGGTTCAGGTTGAGGAAAATACCCATTTTCAGCGCCTTTCCTTTGGCAGAAAGCAAATAGAGGATCCCGGCCACTTCCCTTTGATATTTACCCCGACGCGTGCCTATGCGCTGACGCTGAGAAGCGGAGAATTATTTTTAGAGGTTGAATCTGATTATACGGTTGATCCGTCCGGAACCTTCGCCCCACGGCATATCGGCTCATTTGTGTTTGAAAAAAGGATGGGTGTCAATCTTGAGGCTATGAACGAGGAAATGGGGGTGAACTATGCCCTGTATGACGCGAATGGAAAATTCGGTGCCGGCACCATTGCCATGCCTGATTTGAAGACTAAGACTGCGGTGTTCAGCCATGAACGGATCCTGGAGCTGGTCGATAACAACAATTATAAATACGACTCCCTGCTGATGCCCCTGACATATAAGGATCATACCGTGGGATATGTGTCCGTTAACATTCCCCATGCAGCCACCTATACTAAAATTAAAGAAACGGTAAGTGTACTGGCAATGATTTCAGTGGCCATTGTGTTGGGTATGTTTTTTTTCAGCTGGTTTGCGGTAACCCGGTTCAGCCGCCCCATACTTGAACTCACCCAGGCTGCCTCGGAAATTGCCAAGGGGAATCTGAATCAGGATATCCGTATCTCAGGGCGTGACGAACTGGGCAGTCTGGCCAAGAGTTTTGCCCACATGAGGGATGCGGTGCGGGAGAAATTAGAGGAAATCCAGGAGAAGAATGCCAATCTGAGCAAGATGGATCGGTTAAAGGATGAGTTCCTTTCCAATACCTCCCATGAACTCAAGACGCCCCTTAACGGGATTATCGGTATCGCCGAATCCCTTCTGGGCGGTGCCACAGGAGAGCTTGCCAACGATACCCGGGACAACCTGTCCCTGATTGTGGCCAGTGGCAAACGATTGAGCAGCCTTGTAAACGATCTTCTTGATTTTTCCAAGCTTAAAAATAAGGAAATCAGCCTTAGACTCCGTCCGGTTGACATGTTTCAGGTCACCGAAATGGTAATGAAGTTGAGCAGGCCACTGGTCAACGGCCGCCCACTTGAGTTAGTCAACCTAATCCCTCGGGATACCACCATGGTGGTGGGGGATGAAAATAGGCTCCAGCAGATCCTCCATAATATCATCGGTAATGCCATTAAATTTACCGAGCAGGGACAAATAACAGTCACCGCGCAGGAAGGCGACGGGATGATAGAATTCTTCGTTTCCGATACCGGTATTGGTATTTCTGAGGAGAAACTCCACGTCATCTTTGAATCCTTTGAACAGGCAGACGGCTCCATTGAACGGGAGTTCGGGGGGACCGGTCTTGGACTTGCTATCACCAAAAGCCTTGTGGAGCTTCACGGCGGCGGCATCCGCGCAGATTCCCGTGACCGCATCACAGGTGCTCGGATTGTTTTCTCCATACCTAAAGTCGCAGAAGGGGATCTTTCCCTCGATGCGCCGGTAATCTCTGCCGCATCTGCCTCCGCCGCCGGGTTAACTGAAACCCTTAAACCCCTTTCCGTGAATACCGCAGGTAGGAAAGATCGCCCGGACCGCAGGTCCCGGGATATTACACCGGAGCCGGGCAAAGAAAAACGGACAGGGGTTATGGACCGCAGAGAACTATTGATCCAGGAGAGTTTTGATGGTGTAAAGGTTCTGGCTGTGGATGATGAGGAAGTGAATCTCAAGGTGATTGAAAACAATCTCACCATTGCCGGAGTAAATGCCGTATGTGCCAGTTCCGGGGATGAGGCCCTTACCATCCTTGAGGAATATACGCCGGATATCATTTTATTGGATGTGATGATGCCCAAGATGAACGGGTATGAAACCGCA
>PIVQ01001953.1 GCA_003354055.1 Desulfobacteraceae bacterium
GTAACTGAATCTAAGGTCGATCTGACATTCTTGTATCAATTTTTATATGTTTATGGTCGAAAATCAGAAGCCACTTATAGTCGTTTTCGAAATGAGCTTGAACGTTTTTATTTATGGTCGTGGTTAATAGCAAAAAAATCAGTATTTAATTTAAAACGTGAAGATATTGAAGCTTACGTTGATTTTATGGTCGAACCCGATAAAGCATGGGCTGCCACTTCAGTGCAATGGCGCTATAAAGATGAGCAAGGAATTCGTCGCTTAAATCAAAATTGGCGCCCTTTCATGCTTAAAGAATCCATTGCTAGCCAACAAACTTTATCGTCTATGTTTACTGCTCTAAATGTGTTTTATAAGTTTGCCTTATTGGAAGAAAAAACATTTGCTAACTTTGTCCCTGTTGTTAAAAAAAATAGCCCGTACTTAGTTGTTCAATCTCAAATTCAAATTCCAGATACATTGAGCGATATACAATGGGAATATGTTTTTGGCGTAACGCGTGATCTATG
>PIVQ01000283.1 GCA_003354055.1 Desulfobacteraceae bacterium
TCACGTGAATCCGGACAACTGCCCTCCCACCTGCTCCAGTTTTCCAAGGATAAAAAACCGGTTGTGGTCTGGAACATGACCCGCAGGTGTAATCTCAAATGCGTTCACTGTTATGCAAAGTCAGAAGATATCTCCTATGACAATGAACTGACCCATGAACAGAGCATTGCCATGATAGACGATCTTGCTGAGTTCGGTGTGCCTGTTTTGCTTTTCTCCGGAGGAGAACCAACGATACATCCCCGTCTGGTTGAATATGCCCAATATGCAGTATCCAAAGGAATGCGGGCCGTAATCTCCACCAACGGTACCCTGATTACCAAGGAAAAGGCAAAACAGTTAAAGGAAATCGGTCTTTCCTATGTCGGGATCAGTCTGGACGGTCTTGAAGAGACCCATGACATGTTCAGGGGGGTTCCCGGATCATTCCAGCGTGCCATGAAAGCGGTTGATAACTGTCTGGAAGTCGGTATTAAGGTCGGGGTGAGATTCACCATCAACAAACGGAACGTGGCCGATATCCCAGGTATTTTTGACCTGCTGGAAGAAAAGAACATTCCCAGGGCCTGCTTTTACCATCTTGTTTATTCCGGCAGAGGATCTGAAATTGCCAAGGAAGACCTGTCACATGAAGAGACCCGTGAGGTACTGGACCTTATCATGGACAGAACCAAAGATCTTCATGACAGAAATAAGGCCAAAGAGGTTCTTACCGTTGATAACCATGCAGACGGCCCCTACCTTTACCAGCGGCTTCTGAATGAAGATCCGGAACGGGCAGCCGAAGTCCTGGAACTCCTTGAAATGAACGAAGGCAATAGCTCCGGCAGGGGTATCGGCTGTATTTCATGGGACGGTGAAGTCCATCCGGATCAGTTCTGGAGAGAGAAAAGCCTCGGTAATGTAAAAGACAACCCCTTTTCTAAAATCTGGACTAATACTGAGAATGAATTTCTCATGAAGATGAAGGAAAAGAAAAAACATGTCAAAGGCCGTTGCGCTGAATGCAAGTGGCTGGATATTTGTGCTGGGAATTTCCGTGCCAGGGCCGAATCCGTGAATAATGATCCCTGGGATTCCGATCCGGCCTGTTACCTTACAGACGAAGAGATCAAAAAGGAGGAAAGCTAATGTTGTTTCCTGATTTCAGGGGCAGACGACTTAGGGCTTCAGACAATTTCAGAAGGATGATCAGGGAAACCAAATTGTCCAGAGACGACCTGATTTTGCCTCTGTTTGCGGTTGAAGGTAAAGCCGTAAAAAAACCCATTGAATCCATGCCGGGACATTTTCAGCTTTCCTGTGACCATATTGTCACAAAGGCAGAAGAGGCGGCAGAAGCTGGAATCCCCGCTATCATTCTCTTCGGTATTCCTGATAAAAAAGATGAATTAGGAACCCGGGCCTATGCCTCTGACGGCATTGTCCAGAAGGCGATTGCCGAGGTCAAAAGCCGTGTGCCCGAGATTTCCGTCATCACAGATGTCTGTCTCTGCGGGTTTACAGACCACGGCCATTGCGGGGTGGTTGATAAAGGACTTATTGATAACGACGCCTCCCTTGATCTTCTGGCGAGAACCGCCCTGTCCCACGCTCAAGCAGGGGCGGATATGGTCGCCCCCTCTGATATGATGGACGGACGTGTAGCTGAAATTAGAGGATTGCTTGATGATGAAGGATTTACCCAAGTTCCGGTGATGTCCTATGCAGTCAAATATGCCTCTGCCTTTTACGGCCCCTTCCGACAGGCTGCGGAATCCGCCCCTCAGTTCGGCGACAGAAGAACCTATCAGATGGATCCTGCCAATGCTATGGAAGCCATCAGAGAGGCCACTATGGACATTGAGGAAGGCGCTGACATTATCATGGTAAAACCCGCCCTCTCCTACCTGGATATTATCTGCCGTCTTAAAGATGAAATTGATCTTCCCATTGCCGCCTATAATGTATCCGGCGAGTACTCAATCATGAAGGCCGGTGAAATGATGGGATGGGTAGATGCCAAAGCCCTGATCATGGAAACCCTGCTGTCCATCAAACGGGCCGGTGCTGATCTGATTTTGACCTATTCTGCCATTGATGTGGCAAGGGAGCTGAACGCCTGATGAATCATCCACATGGAAAAATGGGCGGAGGGCATCCTGGCGGACAACCTGGCTCGACGGATCCCAATACCCTGAGACTTGTCGCCTGGGAAACCACCCGGCGGTGCAACCTTTCCTGCAAGCATTGTAGAGCAGTTGCCGAAGATCATCCCTATGAGAACGAACTGGATACTGAAGCGTCTTTTAAACTTCTCGATCAGATCAGGGAAGTGGGCACGCCGATAATTATTCTCACAGGCGGAGAACCTCTGCTGAGGGATGATATTTTTGATATCGCCGCCTATGGGAACAAGATCGGGCTTCGTATGGTCATGGCACCCAACGGCACCCTGCTCAACGAAGAAAATGCCGCCCGACTTAAAGCATCTGGTATCAAACGGATATCCGTCAGCCTGGATGGGGCCACCCCTGCTACCCATGACGAGTTCAGAGGGCTGACCAATGCCTTTGATGACGCGCTCAGAGGGATCGAAATTGCAAAGGCTGCCGGACTGGAATTTCAAATCAATACTACCATTACAAAGACCAATCTGGATGAAATTCCCAAAATTCTGGCGCTTGCAGAAGAATTAGGCGCAGTGGCCCACCATATCTTCCTTCTGGTCCCCACCGGACGTGGAAAGTATATTCTTGATTCCTCCATTGATGCTCAGGAATACGAGGAAACCCTGAACTGGTTCTATGACCAGCAGTCCAAAACCAGCCTGCAGCTTAAAGCAACCTGTGCCCCTCATTACTATAGAATCCTGAGGCAACGGGCCAAGGCAGACGGTAAAAAGGTGACCTTTGAAACCCATGGATTAGATGCGGTAACCCGCGGATGTCTTGCCGGCACAGGATTTTGTTTCGTCTCCCATGTAGGGCGAGTTCAAACCTGTGGTTTCCTGGATGTGACCTGCGGTGACGTAACAAAGCTAAGTTTTAAGGATGTCTGGGAGAATTCTAAGGTTTTTAATGAACTCCGGGATATGGACAACCTTGAGAACAAATGCGGCATCTGTGAGTTCAAGCGGGTGTGCGGCGGTTGCAGGGCCAGGGCATATGAAGCTACGGGCAGCTATCTTGAAGAAGAGCCGCTTTGCTCTTACCAGCCAAAGAGAAAAAAGTAAGCCCAAAAAAAATGGAAAAGGCCCGGTGTGCATCTTTGCGTACCGGGCCTTTTCGTTAGAGTTATTTTTTTTACAACGAGTTCAGCTTAAGTATCAAAGGCCTGTCTTCTTCGGTATCTCCGTCAAAGGTCACCGGCCCCGGATTTCTGAACCGGTCGGGTCCCGCATTAGCAGCCACCCATTTTTCCCGAGTTGCCTTGAACACCCTGAAAGCATTTGAATTAAGATCCACAATACTCTTTTCTATCACCAACTCTAGACGCCCTTTCCTCTCCTCAAGATGCATGAGCCTGGCAATGGGGATACCAATTGGTTCCCATTGATCAAAGTCTTTTTCAAGGTTGAGTATAGCCGCCATCTGACCTGTCGCATTTCCTGCAATGAGATGGAAGGCGGTCAGTCCCAGGTTGTAGGTATAGTTGCAGTCAAAATTCGTGGGGTCTGATCCTCTTCCGTCATATCCGTAAAAATGAGTCTGGGTTTTGAAGTCGGGTTCGGATTTTTTGAATATGGCCACAAGCGCCTTTGGAAGCTCATCGTCGGTATCCAGCATGCCGTCATTGACCAGGGCCTGTTTCAGGGTTTTAAGAGATATGATCGCAGGTTTTACCAAAACATACTTGTCATGGGGATTTTTAAACAGAGCCGGGGCATAGAGTTCCGGATCCATTCTGGCGGAAGTCATGAAGGTGCTGTAATCCTCCCGGTTAATCCCAACTTTGTAAACACCCTGTTCTTTGAGGACATCCAGATACTCCTTGACCATATCCATAACAATTTTTTCAGTTTTGACCTGGGAAAACTGGAAATTACCGTGGAAGTCCCGCTCCACCAGCAGGCCTTCTTTGAAAAACGCAGGCAATTGGGTAAAGAGCTCATCATCCCGCATGTTCCAGATGGGAAATTTCCCCTTGTCAATCATTCCCTGGCTGATCCGTCGCAGATAATCCAGTTTTTCATTCAATCCGGGAAAAGACCTGTGGAAATCTAAGTCATGGATGTTGTTGTAGTCGGCGATAATCTTATTTAGCTTAATGATAAAGATCTGGATTTCATTGATAAATTCCAGTATCCCCTCGGGAATGATCATAATACCGAAATTTTTACCAAAGGAGGCACGCCGCACAATAATATCACAGATCACCCTTGATAAATGACGCAAGGTAATCCCATAGGCATTATAATCTGTGCCTTCTTCCGGTTTAGCTTTTGAAAGTCGGTCCTTGTCAATATAATTGGCCAGTTCCTCACCGATCAATGCCAGGTTGACATGGGTCTGAAGTCCGCTTTCAAGTGTGAGGTGACTTGCCACCCGTCCCATAACTTTGCACACATGCCAGTATTTGGTATCGGAACTGCCGTCATTGGCCAGGTTTGCAATATTTCTGGCAAAAGATCTTGCTGCGGAGTGAAACCCGAAAGAAATGGCGCACAGGATATTCCCGTCATCTGTTTTAACCTGGATATCACCGTCAATGGTCTTAGGAATTCCTATCACCTTGATACCTGATGATTTAAAATGCTGGGCCAGAAAGGCGGCATTTGTATTTGAATCATCACCGCCGATAATGACCAGGGCATCCAGATCAAGACCTTTGCAGGTGGTCAGAGCTTTTTCCATTTTTTCACCGGAGTCGATTTTTGTCCGTCCGGTTTTGATCATGGTAAATCCGCCCATATTTCGATAGTGGTCTACCAAATCTTCGGTAATTTCAATATGGCGAGCTTCCAATAAACCGTCCGGCCCCTGTAGAAATCCGAAAACCCTCGATTCCGGGTTGTACTTTTTAATCTCATCAAAAAGACCTGCAATCACGTTGTGCCCGCCGGGTGCAGGTCCCCCGGAAAATACCACCCCTACATTCCGTTTTTTTATGAATTCGTCCTTTTCATCATCGGACAGATTATCAGAGGCCACGATCTGCTGGACCGAATTATTGATAATGCCGGGCAGCATGCGCTCCGCCTCTGTGTCCTTTATAAACTGATATTGATCCCTGGATTCCAGGGATGAATATTTTCCGCTGTAAATGTCTAATTTTTTGGGGGAAAATGATCTTCTGGCCAAAGTATCCATGCTGTCGTCGGACATTGCATGGCAGGCTGCCTCTAATAGCGCCTTTGATTCCATCTCTGTATGAGATCCCATTCAAACTCCTGTTCGTGGCTGGTTCTATTGAACCATTACCTGGTTCCGTCCGTTTTCTTTGGCTTTATAAACGGCCATATCCGACCGTTCAAAAACCTGTTCACTATTCTGATCCCCTTCTATTACGCAGGAGATCCCTATACTAACTGTTACTTTAACTTTTTCATTTTTATACAAAAACTCTATCTTTTCGATGGTTTTTCTTATTTTCTCAGCGGCCTTCTCCCCGCCTATGGAATCCGTCTCCGGCATAATGACCACAAATTCCTCACCACCGTAGCGGGCCAGCATATCACTTTTTCTCAATAAAGGCTGCGTTCTTTTTATAATTTCCTGTAAACAGCGGTCACCAATGGCATGACCGTATTGATCATTGATCCGTTTGAATTTGTCGGCATCTATGAGCAATAACGAAAATATCGTTCCATATCTGAGAAACCGGTCCATCTCTTCTACCATTTTTTTATCATAGGCCCGTCTGTTAAATGCGCC
Organism: Desulfobacteraceae bacterium; assembly: GCA_003354055.1. The sequence continues at coordinate 5,856 of PIVQ01000283.1, forward strand.
GGTCAACTGGTCCTGGTTCAGTTTTTTTTCCAGTTCTTCAGAATGCCGGGTGGCATCCTGAAGTTCTTTCTTCAGCTTTGCAAATCCCGATTTAAAAGAGGCTCTGTTTTTTTCAGCCACTTTATTAATGGCCTGATCCACGGTTTTCTTTTTATGGAGGGCTTTTTCAATGGAAGTTAGCCTCTGGGTTATCTGAACCTTAAGATCATCAAGACTAGCAGCAACATCTGATGATTTTTTCAACCCACTCATTTCAGAACTCAAAACGTTCTCAAATCCCTGATTGGAGGAAAACATGGAATGGGTCTGTTCATAGGAGTTGGCCAGTTTGGTTTCAATATCCAGAATCTTGCTCACGATTTCCTGGACAAAGACATTGACCTTTTCTCTGTCCTGACTGGTCTCGGAAATATAGTGAAAAATCAGAGAAAATACCGTTTCCCTGATATCGTTAATATCCCCGGAATCCTGGATCTTTAGTATCCGTGTGGTCATATGATCCAGTTTCGGGGCATATTTTTTATCCAGAGTGGATTTCAGGGAATTGACCACCTCATGGTAACTTAGCTTGAAATCATCAAGAAAGGTGTCAGTCGAGGTTTTTAAAAGAGAGGAAAACATGCCCTTTTTCTTTTTAAGGGGAATAGGACCGATGTCCTCTTTTATCATGGCAGTTTTCAACTGTTCAAAAATATAGGCAATTTTTGAAGGGGATGCCTTTTTTTTCAAGGCATTACTCAGTTCTTTGCAGGCTTTGGCAAATGGGGTTCCTCCCTTTGCCACCATATCGATGATAATGGGGAAATATTTTCGATAGAGTCTGTCCTGGTTTTCAAATTTTTCTTCTACCGTATCCAATTCCTTGAGCAGACTGTCTTTTTGGGTTTGCAGCTTTCTGACCTGGTCCTGTAAACCTGCAATTTTTTCATCTAATTGAGCTGGCATAATTTAGTCCCCGTGATGTGGATCATTGGCTGTCCTATTTTTAACGGTTGACAGTAAGAAAGTAAAGTCTATTTAGCTGTCTTTACTTGATTCCGGGCTAATAAAACTGTAAAAGATCTTACACTCAACACATAAAGTTAAGGAGATATAAGGCGTGGCCTTTAATTTTTTTAAGAAAAAAGAAAACACACCAGAACCCACAGATGACACCGGACTGTTTTCAAAATTGAAAACAGGGCTTTCAAAAACCCGACAGGTATTAAACACTGATGTTACCCAATTATTTGCCAGCACAACGGCCATTAATGATGAGCTGTTTGATGAACTTGAAGAACTGCTGATAACAGCTGACCTTGGTGTTGATATCACCATGGATATGATGGAACGGATTCGCAAAAAAGCCAAAAAGCTGGAAACCGGAGAACAGCTCAAAGCGGTACTTAAAGAAGAGCTTTTGGAATTGTTTTCTCCCGCACCTGAGCCGATTACCCCAACTAAGCCCCATATCATCATGATGGTGGGCGTTAACGGGACCGGCAAGACCACGACTCTTGGAAAACTTGCCATGCGTCATGTTAAAGAGGGGAAAAAAGTCTTGATTGCCGCAGCCGACACTTTCAGGGCAGCAGCCATTGAGCAGGTTGAAATCTGGGCAGACCGGGCCAATGCCGGTATTGTCAAACACAAGGAAGGGGCTGATCCGGCTGCCGTGGCCTATGACGCTGTGGAGGCCTCCATGGCCCGCGATGTGGATGTGGTATTGATCGACACGGCAGGAAGGCTTCATACCCAGAAAAATCTTATGGAGGAGTTGAAAAAAATCAAACGCTCCATTGATAAAAAGTTAAAAGGGGCACCCCACGAAGTCATGATGGTCATAGATGCCACAACCGGCCAGAATGCTATTGCACAGGCAAAGATTTTCAACGATGCCGTAGGCCTTACCCGGATTGCCGTCACCAAACTGGATGGGACTGCCAAAGGCGGGATTGTCGCGGCGGTGTCATCTACCATGAATCTTCCCATTTCTCATATAGGCGTGGGTGAGTGCATAGAGGATCTTCAGGATTTTGATGCCCAAAGATTTGTCGATGCTCTGTTTGATTGATTTTAAAATTATAAACTCAGGTTAAGGAAAAACCGATGGTCTCCATACGAACAAAACTCATAGTCTGTTTGAGTATTATTCTTTTGACCGGTTTTTTCTTGACCAACTTTTTTTCATACACGGCCTCCAGGAAATCCGTACGGACCAGTATTATTGAAAACAGCCTCCCCCTATCCAGGGACAATATTTATTCGGAGATCCAGCGGGATCTGACCCGTCCTATTTTTGTATCTTCTCTCATGGCCAATGATACCTTTTTAAAAGACTGGGTCTTGACCGGTGAAAAGGATACTACACGGATCCGGAAATACCTTGAGGAAATCAAAGGACAATACGGATTTTCAAGCGTATTTTTTGTCTCTGAAGCCAGTCGCAACTATTACCATTTCGATGGAGTTTTAAAACGGATTTCACCTGAGGACGACCATGATATCTGGTACTATGACTTCAAAGAAAAAGGGGTTGACTACGACCTTGATGTGGATACAAATGAAGCCTCCAGAAACCACTTGACTGTCTTTATAAACCACAGATTAACCGACTATGACGGACAATTCTTAGGTATTGTCGGCGTCGGCCTCGATTTTGACCGTGTTGCCACCCTGCTCGACGACTACCAGGGTAAGTACAATCGAAGTGTATACATGGTTGATCCCAA